>JACPHE010000032.1 GCA_016188765.1 Parcubacteria group bacterium
GAGAAGAACAAAAAAGGCAGTGCTTGGGATAGCGCGATAACCGCCACAGCCAGAATCAGATATATTATCTCCATGGCTGTCTCCTTTAGCGGTTCATAAACCGCTGAAACCAATCGGAATCAGCGATCACCCAGCCGAACAAGAAAAAAATAATGAAAAGAGCGACAAGCCCCAGGCCTATAAACAGCGGATCCAAGGCCCTCACCTCCTTGTTTTAAAAGAACATGAAAAAACTTTTCTTTAAAGTATCAAAATTATAAATATAAGTCCAACAGGACCCGGGCGGCTAATATTTACTCCGGCGGCGTTCGGGAATGATTTTGTCTTCGCGGTGCCTTTTGGGAGCAAGATGATTTACTAAACCCAAAAGCAACAGGGAAGATAAAATAGAAACCGCGCTGGCTAAAAGAAAAAGAGTTGTGAAACCATGGCGGTCGGCAATATAGCCGCCCAAGGCGGTGGCTCCGGCCGCGGCCAAGCCCACCGAGAACACACTGTCCAAACTCCATTCAAAACTAATTCTCCATTTGTCCACATGGCGCGTAAAAATGGAATACCAAGCCGGCACCGCCCAGGCCATAATAAAGCCGTAAAAGCCGTGAATAATATAAAGATGAATCGGTTGGGAAGCAAAAATATACGCGAGCGGCACCAGGCCGCTTAAAAAATAACCCAAAAACAAGGCCCAAAAATCATCGCGCTCGCCGTCGGTTTTATCCAAAAAACGGGCGATGGGCAACTGGCAAATGGATTTAACTATCCAATAAATTGAAGCGGCGAAACCGGCCACTTTGGCCGAGCCGCCGGCTATTTGCTGGGTGATGAATATGGCAAAAACCGGCCCAAACGAAGCAAAGGCGGAATTGTAAAAAAAATCCGCGATAACTATAGTTCTGATTATCCGGTTGATATTTTTGAACATAGATATATTATAGCAGAAGTAGAAACGGTAACTAGGTAACTGGTAATTTAAAACCCGCTTAGAAAAGCGGGTTTTGTAATTAAAATAACCCCCAAATTGCTTAGTTGCTGATTACTGAATTACCATCTTTGGAACTTGCGGCAATCCCAAGCCCGTAGCTATGTCGTCGCCTATGCTCCAAATATCTTTCGCATTTTTCTGCATCAACGCTCTGGTGCTGGTGGCCACCCCGTTCCATAATTTAGCGGCCAAACCCGAAACATGGGGCGCGGCCATAGATGTTCCGGAAAGATACCGATAACCGCCATCCAGCCAGACGGACTCCACATTTACCCCCGGCGCGCCAAACTCAATTTCGCGATCTTCTATAATATAGTTGCCATTATTGATTCCGCGGCTGGACCAATCGGGCACCAAACCATCATCGGCTATAGCGCCTACGGCCACTACGGTTTTATAAGCCGCGGGCCAATCAATCGTTCCTTTGTCCAGACCATCATTTCCGGCCGCGGCCACAACTAAAATATTTTTAAGAGCGGCCTCATCCAAAGAACCTTTAAGGATCGGGCTTTCGTAATTTCCGCCCAAGCCAAGATTTATAATATTGATATTGTTAGCGTAAACGGCCTGGTCCACCGCCGCGGCCACATCATCGGCCCAACAGGTGCCGTCATTGCGGCAAACCTTGTATATAAAAAGATCGGCTTCGCCGGCCACGCCCCAAACACCTTGGCCGTCCCCGCCGCCATCAGCCGCTATAATGCCCGCCACATGGGTGCCATGGCCGTTTTTATCTTCACAGGTGGCACGAGGCACGGGACCTCGAGTAAAGTCCTTGCAATCCTTGATTCGCCCAATTAGATCGGGGTGCTTGATGTTAGCGCCCGTGTCTAAAACAGCCACGCCAACTCCTTTGCCGCCCGAAGTAGCTTTAATACCGGAATCGTTATAAATCTTTTTTATGCCCCAAGGGACTGTATTTTCAGGTTGTAGAGTTCTGATTTTTACTACCTTGGCCGGATCTTTGGGATTTTCTTTGTCTGCCAAAATATCAACCACTTCCGAGACCGCGCTAGAGGCATCTACGGCATCAGACACGCTGACATTATTGACTTTATAAAGCGGCACCGGAGAAACCCCGATTTTAAATATCTTTTCCAAAGTCCAAACCTCCCCGCTGGTTAAATCCGCCGTGAAGCCATTGCTAAACTCGTGTTGAACCCCAAACAGTGATTTAACAATATAACTTTTAGAAGCGATAAAATTCCGACCCCCTTCAAAACCGCCTTTGGGTGCGGCTTCTGCGGTTACAGGATTAAAAGCCAAAAAAACAGCCAATATAGCCGCTAAAACGAGAAAAAACCTGAATTGTGGTTTTTTATACATTAAACTTAGATTGTATGTCAATTATACTTCTTTCAGACCACAAAAGTCAACCCCAATCTTGATAGCAAATATAGACGCCTAAAAAGCCATTTTGCTGCCCAACTTCGCCTGTTTATCCACATTACCCAGTTAGAAGAGCGCTTCTTGGGAAACCGGGTTATTTTCTTTTTTATCCAGTTCTGGCACAAGGTTTTGTGCCATGTCTTGGCACTTTTCCAAAATAGCGGGCAGTTTTTTAAAACTTGTCTCCAGCGTTTCCAAAACCTGCGTAGACCTTAAAGCCGCCGCGGGATGAAACATCGGAATAATGTATCTCCCCCCCTTTTCCTCCCTCCCTATCCCATTTGAAAACTCGGCCTTGATCTTGACTGATCTTGGCCGTGGGTAAAAAATAGTTCATAGAAAATCTCCCCAATGTAACCACAATCACCGGATCTATTACTTCTATCTGCCGAGTTAAATAGGGCTTATACATTTCTATTTCTTCCGGCAGAGGGTCGCGGTTTTCCGGCGGGCGGCGCTTAACTATATTGGTAATATATACCGATTCCCTGGGCCAGCCGATATTTTCCAGCAAACGATTAAGCAATTGCCCCGCCCGGCCCACAAACGGCCGTTTTAACTGATCTTCGTAAAAACCGGGGGCTTCGCCAATAAACATCGCTTTGCAATCGGCATCGCCTTCGCCAAAAACCAGATTGGCTTCGCGCAAAGGCAGTGAGGTATCGTTTAATATCTCTTGTTCTAATTTTTTAAGCTCTTCTGATTTGTTCATATCAAATCTAGTTCTTGGTTTTAAGTTTTCAGTTTTTGTTAATTGGTTTATTAGTTTTAGTTCTAAACCAAAACTAGGAACCGCGCAACTATGACTAAAAACTAATAACTAGGAACCTCTTTAGTATACAAATTGGTATACCACTCCCGCTAAAAACATTAAAGTCAGCGCAAATATCAGCGCTGGCGGAAGTTTGAGCCGGTATTCCGGCTCCCGGTCGCCGTTCTTTTTGGCTCGACGCCATATGGCCAAAAGCAATAAACCCTCCAGCCCGCCCAGAACCGCGCCGGTAAAAGAAAGTATGGCTATAAAATCCCTCTGGCCGTAAAAAAATAATGCGAGCGGCACGGCGGCGGTTAAAAACGAACTGGAAAATTTTGAAAGGCCGAAATCCAAACGAAATGAATTTTGGATATTAAGCCCGATGGTAAAGAAAGAAGTTATCACCGCCAGAAACCCAATCAACGCGCCGTAACGAATCACGCTTGATCCCAAAACCGACACCAGCCCCGCCAAGGCCTCGGGTGAGGTCTTTAATCCGCTCACACCCACCACCGCAACCGCAAAAACGGCGTAGATCGCCGCCGGAACAATTGTGCCCATTATTATTACTTTTTTTAAAAGGCGGCCTCGCCCGTTGCGCAAAAAAACAATGATCTCGGGTATGGCCGAGCCGCCGGCCAAGGCGAACAAAATCACTCCGTAGGGTAAAAATGAATTTCCGGTCCGGTTTAAAAAAGACCAGTTATTGGGCTCGGCAAATCTTAAAGAATAAACAGAAAGACCTAAAATCAAAACGGTTAAAACCGCCGACATAACCAGTTCCAGCGCCCCGGCCGTTTTCACGCCTTTAAATACCACCAAAAAACCAAAGGCGGCTATAAACAAACTGCCCTCGGCGGGAGAAATATCCCAAACTCCATGCAGAAAAACGCTCAAAAACTCTCCGCCTATCAAGAGATAAGCCAATAGGGCTAGATAAAGCGTTACAAAAAATACAACGGAGCCAAACAATTTGCCCCAAGACCCTAAATACATTTTGGCATAGCCCACCAAGCGGTGTTTGGCGCCGCTGCGCAAAACAATCTCGCCGTAAACCAAATGGATTAGCGTTACTGCGGCGGCTAAAACAAGCAAATACAACAAAGTCAGGCCCAACCCGGCTTGAGCCGCGGCATAGGGCAAGCCAAACATGCCCACTCCAATAATGGTGCCGACCAAAGTGGCCGTAGCCAGAGCGAATTTATAGAATCCGGTCATAAATAACTAGATTGGACTTAGAGAGTCGGGAGTAACGGAGCGAATTTTCGAACCAGCCAAAAAGACGCCGCGCCCCACACAATCGCGAGCGACAAAATAATCCGGCCGTATTTTTTTAGACCCGGTTCGGTTAAATAAAGCGAGCCCAAAATCAAACCGGAAAAAACGGGATTTACAACGGCGATAACTAAACCAACCCACAGCCATTTTTTGGAAAAAATATGTTCCATGTACAAGTTATTTTATCATAATTCTATCACATTTCCTGCTTGCGGCACTTCGGCGTGAATGTTAAAAGTATCTCTTATTTTTAACGCCAATGCCAAAGATATCTCGGCCTCGCCTTGCACCGTAAACACATTCTTAACGCCTTTTATATGCCCAACCCATTCCAAAAGTTTGGCTTGGTCGGCGTGGGCCGAATAACCGCCGATGGCTTTTATTTGAGCCCGCACCGGCACTGCACTACTTCGCCAAACATTTTAATTTCCTGCGCGCCTTCCAACAGCCGCCGCCCCAATGAACCCGCCGTTTGATAGCCGATTATCAAAAGGGTGGATTTAGGATCGGGTAAATATCTTCGTTCATGATGCAGAATCCGGCCGCCCTCGGACATACCCGAACCAGCAATAACAACCTTGGGCGGCATAACATCGTTGATGGCTTTGGACGACTGGGTGGTTAAAGAAAATTCCAGGCCGGGGAAGTTAAATAAATCGTCGCCTGATTTTATTAAGTATACTGCTTCCTTATTAAAGTAGTCGGGATATTTTTGATATACCGCCGTGGCCTTAATAGCCAGAGGGCTGTCTATAAAAACCGGCAGCCGCGGGATACGGCCCGATTCCACCAAATTATTAAGTTCAAACAATAATTCCTGGGTGCGCTCCAAAGCAAAAGCCGGAATCATTAAAACGCCGCCATTTTTTACGACGGTCTCAATAACGGCTTTTAATTTTTCTTGGCGCCGCGATCTGTCTTCGTGCAAGCGGTCGCCGTAAGCCGACTCTACTAAAACATAGTCGGCGCTGGTTATAAATTCAGTTGGTTTTAATAAAGGCGTGGGCGGGTTGCCTAAGTCGCCCGAGAAAATAATTTTTACCGAGCGCCCGGATTCAATCAATGACAACTCTATGATAGCCGAACCCAAAATATGCCCGGCATCGTAAAACTTGGCCGCGATGTTTTCGGTTATTTTAATTTCTTGATGATAATTTCGGCCATGGGTTAACTTCCAAGCGCCGATAATATCGTCTTCTCCAAATAAGGGTTCTTCTTTGTATTCTTCGCTTTCTTTTTTTAAAATATGCGCGCTGTCGTCTAAATTAAGCCGCGCCAAATCCAGAGTGGGATGCGTGGCGTAAATGCCGCCCCGAAAGCCGTCGCGGTAAAGTTTGGGGATGCGGCCAACATGATCCAGGTGGGCGTGGGTTATAAAAAGCGCTTTGATTTCGGCCGGATTATAAGGAAAGGGTTTGTAGTTTTCCCGTTCGGCCAAGCGGCCGCCTTGTTGCAAACCGCAATCAACCAAAATTTTAACTCCGGCGCATTCCACCATGTA
>JACPHE010000033.1 GCA_016188765.1 Parcubacteria group bacterium
CGAAATTCTTACGGTTACCGAGAACTGCTGGTCTACAAAAAAGCAGAGGCCTTGCAATTGGCCCTGGCTGATTTTGTTAAAACTTTTCCGCGGCAGAAAACACTGGCCGACTTGGCCGACCAAATGGAGCGCTCGGCCAGGTCCACCAAGCAGAATATAATAGAGGGCTGGAAGAGAAACAGCACCAACGAGTATTACCAGTTTTTGGGTTATGCCGTGGCTTCCAATGCCGAGCTCGAAGCCGATTGCACGGATATTTGCATCGGCATATACGAAAGCAAGGGGCTGAAAGGGATTGAGTCAAATGGGACAAAAAGGGCGGAGCAAATGGGAGAAAAGGGGGTTGGGTCAAATGGGTCAAATGGGATGAAAGGGGTTGGGTCAAAGGGGGAAAAATGGGTGAAAAGGGAAGAAATGGGGGAGTTGGAGAAAATCCCGTTCTACCCCCTTGATACCCATTTACCCCCTTGTCTGCAACTAAAACTCCGCGCCAAAGAACTAAATTATCTGTTGGATAAACTGCAAAATTCCTTACTGGAAAAGATGAAAACAGAAAAGACGCTGGCCGTGGCCGATAGAATCAGATCAAACCAGCAAAAAGAGTCGCTGTTTATAAAAAATCACGAGGCCTACTTAAAAGAAAAGGGCTGGGACTAATCCACAAGCAAAAATTATCGTAAGATGCTAAAATATCCGCAGCCGATATATATCCGATAGACATCCGATATATATCGGATAGGTCATATAGGACTTATAAGACCAATAGGACTAATAGAAAATTTAAAAAATCATGGAAATACCGCCAAATATATTAAAAGAGTTAGAGGAAAAAAAGGCCCAGGCCGTGCTTTCCGGCGCCGTGGCGGCGCCGGAAAAGCAGGAAATAGGACTTATAAGTCCCATAGGACCCATAAGTCCTATAGGTCTTATAGAAGCCGAGCCCCATAAACCCTCCGGCGGGGAGATATTTTTTGGTTATTTAACCAAAGCATCTGTTTTTTTAGCCGTGTTGTTAACCCCTTTGTTTTTCTTTACCGCGTCCGATACCTTCGGCCTGCCCAAGCAACTATTGCTTTCGGTTTTGGCCGCGGCGGCCGCGGCCTCTTGGGTAGCCCAAACCATAGCGGCCGGAAAAATTGTTTGGCGGCAAAATATTTTAATGTGGCCGATCGCGCTGGTCGCGGTAGCGGGGCTTTTGTCTTCGGTTTTTTCCAGCAGTTTCTGGGTCAGTTTTTTGGGCGATTCCGGCCGGTATTCTTCGGCGGGGGTCTCTATTTTGTCTTACCTTATATTAGCCGTAATAGGTTTTCAGATTCTAAAAAAAAATAAAGACATTTCCATAGCGGTTGGATTATGGCTGGGTTCGGTGTTTTTGGTTTCGGTGTTTTCGCTGCTGCAGTTTTTTGGAATACATATTTTATCGGGCGAGATTTTTAAAAACAGAATTTTTAACCCCGTCGGCAGCCAGTTGGCCTTGGCCTTGTTTGTGTTATCTTCGGCGCCGTTTATTTTGGTCCATCTTTCCAAAGTCAAACCTTGGAATTTAAAAGGCATGGCTTTGATCTTAATGCTGGCGGCGCAATTGGCCGTTGCGGTCATTGTTGATTTTGGAACCGCTTGGATCGCGCTCGCGGCGAGCGCGGTGGTTTTGATTTTAATGGGATTTAAGGGGAAAGAAGGGGAAGAAATGGGTTCAGTAAAACTAATGGGTCCTATAGGACTTATAATTATCGCGGCGCTGTTTTATTTTATGGCCGCGCCGCAAATTAAGGGCTTGGTTTTTCCGGCCGAGATCAATCCTTCTTACCGCGCCAGTTTGCAAATTATGACCCAGGCCTTAAAAGAAAAACCGGTTTTTGGTTTTGGTTTGGAAACATATCCTTATGCTTATTCCAAATTTAAATCGCCCGCCTTAAACCAGACCAATTACTGGGGAGTTAATTTTAACGATTCCGTTTCCGAAGTTGTAACCTGGGCCACCACCACCGGAATTTTTGGAACCTTGGCCTGGCTGATTTTTGCGTTTATGGTTTTGATAATAGGAGTCGGGATCGCGTCAAACGCGACAGGGCAGGGATTATTGGCCAGTTGGGTTTTTATTTTGGTCTCTAAATTTTTATATCCCACCTCGCTGCCGTTGGAATTTTTATTTTGGTTTATACCAGCTTTGCTGGTATTGAAAGGGGGGGAATGGGGTGGAAGGGGAGAAACGGGGTGGAGTTACAGATTTCAAACGGGGTCGGTTAAGACCTTGGCGATATTTTTTGTTTTATTGGTGGTCATGCTGGGTTCTTTGGGCGGGCTTTATTTTTCGGTTAAGCGCTGGGGCGCCGAAAAAACTTTTGTCAGGTCGGTAACCGCGTCAAACACGGCTACCGCCGAAGACAGTGTTGGCAAAAGAGACGAGGTCTTAAACGGCATCTACGAAGCCATCGCGGCCGATCCTTACGAGCCGCGGTATTTTAGGGTCTTGGCTCAAGCGCTTTTTGCCAAGATGGGCGATGTGGTGGCTGGAATCAATTCCCGGCCAGCCAATGAGCGCCAAGCCAAGCCCGAAGAATCCGCCATGCTTCAAAACTTAACCGTGCGAACCATCAACGCCGTCCAGCGCGCCACGGCTTTAGACCCGCGGAATGTGGGCGTAGCGGTGGACGCGGCCGAATCCTACCGCGAATTGGCGCCTATGGTTCAGGGGTCGGATGATTTGGCTATTCAAAACTACGAACGGGCGGCTGACTTGGAACCGATAAATCCATTTATAAAAACACAGTTGGGCCAGTTGTATCTAATCAAATCCAACGCTTTTAATTACGGCTTAGAACTGGACGAGGATTATTTAGCCAAGGCCCGCGGTGTTTTGGAGAAGGCCTTAGAACTAAATCCTAATTATGCCAATGCTCGATATTTTCACGCTTTGATTCAGGATAAAGACGGCGACAAGGACGGGGCTTTGCGAAACTTTTTAATTTTACGCCAAACCAATCCCGATAATAAATTGATCGCGGCGATTGTGACTAATCTCCAGAATGGTTTTCCGGCTTTGGGCTTGCCGCCCCAGCCGGCCACGCCGCCGCAATCGCCCAAGTCCGCCGGCACCAAAGGCATTCCTAAAAAATAGGCGCCAGCGCGCATTTGCCAAAAAAGAACCCCCATGGGGTTCTTTTTTTAATAGTGATATCGTCGATTTATTTTATACCTAATCCAGCAGGTACTAGAAGGGAGGAAAAGGGATTAACGGGAAAAAGGGGTGGACCCACGGGGAATCGAACCCCGATATCCCGGATGCAAACCGGGTGCTCTGCCATTGAGCTATGGGCCCATAACATACTAATAGCACAAAAGGGCAAGAATGGAAAAAAGGGAGAAAAGGGATAAAAAGGGAAGGATTTCCACATTGTGGATAAATAAGCCCTTGTTGTGTGGGTGGTGATAAAGGTCTACAATGTGGGATGTAAGTTTACCGAAGTGGGAGATTGTGGATAAGAGTGTGCACAAAGTCCACAATTTGTGGAAAACTATTGAAGTGGATATTACTACGAAGGTACGAATTTGTATGTAATGTACGAATTGGATCTATTCGTAGTTTCGTGAATATTCGTAATTTCGTAGTAGCATATTATGTTCATCGGAGAATACCGCCACACAATTGACGCTAAAAAACGGCTCGCCATACCGGCCAAGTTTAGAAAAAAAATCGGCGAGGCGGCGGTATTAACCAAAGGGTTGGAAAATTCCTTGGTATTGTACCCCATGAAAGAATGGGAGGAGTTAGCCGGTAAATTATCTAAATTGCCTGTGGGACAAGCCGGCACCAGAAGTTTCGTGCGCACCATGTTGGCCGGCGCGGCCGCCGTGGAGATTGATGCCTTGGGGCGGGTATTGGTTCCGGATTATTTAAAGGATTACGCCGGATTAAAAAGAAACGCGGTCATAGCCGGATTATACAACCGCTTGGAAATTTGGGACGAGGACTGTTGGAACGAATATAAGAAAAATTCGGAAAAAAATACGGGAGAGATCGCGGAGAAATTGGGGGAATTAGGAGTTTACTAATCTTGAAGCATGAAACATATAACATGTAGCACAAAAGAAATCAGATTGAATGTTTCATGTTTCGTGTTTTAGGTTACATGATTCACACTCCGGTTCTTTTAAAAGAAGTAATTAGATATTTAAACCCGCGGCCAAACGAAAATTTTATAGACGCGACTTTCGGCGGCGGCGGGCATGCCTTGGAAATCTTAAAGCGAATCGCGCCCAAAGGAAAATTGCTGGGGTTGGATTGGGACCCTACTTCGCTTGGCTTATCAGCCAAGCTACGCAGGGCAAGTTCCGCCGAAGGATTCAAACTCGAGACCAGATCGGAAAATTTAGCAGAATCCGAACCGCTTATCCGATCTGGGATCGAGCTTGGACCATTTTCCAAAACGCGGAACGACGCGGACGGTACGCGGAATTACCCCTCGACTTCGCTCGGGGCGGGCGCGGATGATTCTGGGTTAATTGTGGAATGCGCCAACTTTGCGGAGATAGAGAATATATCCCGGGAGTATTTTCCCGAAGGGGTGAACGGGGTCTTATTTGATTTCGGGCTACGGACGGGGCAACTTGAAGGGGACGAAAAGGGGGAAAAGGGCAAAATGAATAGGAGAGGATTTTCGTATCTTAAAAATGAGCCCTTGGACATGAGGTTTAATATGGATCAGCCGTTGACGGCTTCCGAGATAATAAATACCTGGCCGGAGAGGGAGCTGGAAATAATTTTTAAGGACTACGGAGAAGAAAAAAACGCGCGAAAAATTGCTAAGGCAATCGTAGAAGCAAGAAAACAGTCAAAGATTGAGACGACCGGGGAGTTAGTGGAAATAATAGGCGGAAGAGACATTAAGACGCTAGCGCGAATTTTCCAGGCCTTGCGCATAGCCGTAAACAACGAGCTGGAAAATATACGGTTGGGCCTGGAAGGCGCTTGGCGGATGCTGAAACCCGGCGGGCTTGCCTCGCCGTCGCCGAGTCAAGGCGGGCCAGCCTCGCCGTCGCCGAGTCAAGGCGGGCCAGCCTCGCCG
>JACPHE010000035.1 GCA_016188765.1 Parcubacteria group bacterium
ACCATTGTCTTTGGCGACGTCAATTCCACCTTGGCTGGCACGCTGGCGGCGAAAATGAACGGTTCTAAAATTTTCCATGTTGAATCCGGGTTGCGTAGCCAGGATCGACGAATGCCTGAAGAAACCAATCGAATGATTGTTGACCATTTATCGGATGTTCTTTTCACTTCCGAACCGGCGGGTATCAAAAATTTGATGAAAGAAGGAATCGCCAAAGAAAAAATCAGGCCGGTTGGCAACATTATGATCGAAAATATAGAAATTTTCTGGCCGAAGATAAAAAACAGAAAAATCTTAGAAAATCTGGGGGTTAAACCGAAAACTTATGTCGTGGCCACCATTCACCGACAAGAAAATACTGATTACTCAGAAAGTTTACAAAAAGTCCTTGTGATTCTATCTCAAATAAACAGACGTTTGAAAATTGTCTTCCCGATCCATCCGGCCACCGCAAAAAAAATAAAAAAAATGGGCTTCGATAAACTCTTAAGAGGTCTCGTTGTAACAGAGCCACTGGGCTACTTTGATTTTATGAAACTGGTTGTCGAAAGCCGAGGTGTGATCACTGATTCCGGAGGCATTCAGGAAGAAACCAGCCACCTCGGCATTCCCTGCGTCACCCTGCGCGATAACACCGAGCGGCCAATAACCGTCGAACTAGGCTCAAACCGACTTTTTCCGATTAAAAAAAACTCCGTTCAAGAAATCTACTCTCATCTGATCAGAAAGGATTTTAAAAGCCGACACATTCCCTATTGGGACAACCAGGTAAGCAAAAGGATTTTCAAACACCTCTAAAATAAAGCGTAAATGAAGGGCGAGAGGGCGCTGGATTGACTGAAAATGATCAGAGCGCCGCTCAAAACGAGCAAAATGATTATTGGCGCCAGCCACCAGACCTTGCGAACCTTCAAAAAATCCCAGAGTTCGCCTAGCACATTTTTATTTTTCGGCCGAAATTCTGCCATTATTTTCTGATTATAGCGCGTTTTACCAATTCGTCATAAAGCGCCTGAGCGACGATAGCGTAACCATCGCTATTTAAATGCATGCTGTCGCCGCCAAGAAATAAATCTTTATAATCTAAGCGATCCAAATAAGGCATGAGATCTACGACCATGATATTGTTAGTTTTGGCTGTTTCTAAAATTAAATCTTGAGGCATCCTGGTCAAACCGTATGAATGTTTAAGTTGTTCAAGATAGGGGAAAATTACCAAAACTAGCTTCCTATTTTCATTCGACAGCTGAAAAAATAATTGAAGAATTTTCTCTTCGTAACGAGAATAATTAGTTCGCCATTCTCTAGTCAAAGAATGATTAAAATACTCAAGATTGTATTCCTGCCTTTGCACTTTAGACTCCCAATTTTCCAAAACCGCAAGGGCCAAACCGCATAAACGGCAATACCGGCTGACATGTTGAGACAAAGTGGCTTTGGTGGTTGATTTCTTATCACCGGCCTTGAGTAACTGCTCTTGGTATTCTTTGTGTTCCCTAATCATCTGAGCCGTCACTGGCCGGATATCGTTTAACACAATACCTAGAATAACTAGATCAGGATCATACCGGTAGCCCTCGTTCAGATAATAAGCGTACTCCTGATCAAAATCATAACCATTGACACCAGTCTTCACGACCTCGATTTTATAACCCGCCTCGCCTAATTTTTTTTCAAGCTGGCGAAGGTAAGTATCTTCAAATGAAACCCCGGAACCGAAAGTTACAGAATCTCCCAAACCAAGTATTCTAGTGACGCCGGCCGGTTTTTGATAGTCATGCTCAAGATCGCGAAGGCCTTTCGAATTGATCGCAATTTCAATCTTATTGTAAGGAGCATTAGGGAAGTACCCCTTGAAGCCAGGGCGGTATTTCGAACCAGTAACGTCATCGGGTATATAAAGCCCCGGCGGGTAACCATACCAACCAGCCGGCGGCGGCTGATAGAATAATTGCAATCCGATTTCCAAAACAATCAGAGAGAAAAATGAGGCCAAAAAAAGAAGCAGGAGTTCACGCCAATGGTGAGAAAACCACCCCCGTTTGAAATAAAGGAGTCCGCCAGCCAATGCCAATAAAAATTCAAAAGCGAAAAATATAAACAAAACCGGCAAACTGTCAACACTTTTCCCCAAAATACTCCCGACAGAAAATGGGTTAACGATTAGGGCTCCCGCGACCAAAATTGCGCCCAGAATTTTGAAAGAAAGTTCAATCCTTGGCATATTTTTCGCTGTCCCAAGTGTCACGCTGATTGTCTTCCCGCTTAATCAAAAATTGATCCATGACCAAATAATCAATGCCTGTCCCCATCATGCACTTATAGGCGTCATGGGGGGTGCAGACGATCGGTTCGCCGCGGATATTAAATGAAGTATTAATGAGAATCGGCACACCAGACAGTTTACCAAACTCCTTAATCAGATCGTAGTACAGCGGGTTCTGTTCCCGGCGCGCCGTCTGCAACCGGCCGCTGCCGTCAATGTGCGTCACGGCCGGAATAAACTTACGCCATTTCTCCTTAACCGGATACACCATCAACATGTAATCGGTGATTTCCGGAATCGGCTGGTCGCAGTCAAAATATTTCAAGGCCTCATCGGCGCAGACCACCGGCGCGAACGGCCGGAATTTTTCCCGATGTTTGACCTTTGTATTCAGAAGTTCTTGGGCATCGGGATTCATCGGATTGGCCAAAATACTGCGGGCGCCGAGCGCCCGCGGCCCCCATTCCATCCGACCCTGAAACCAGCCAACCACATCATTTTTAAAAATAAGCTCAGCCGTCTCACGCAACAGCTCATGGTTGTTTTTAAATTGGCGGTAGATAATTTTATTTTGATCTAAAAATGTCTTCACTTCTAAAGTCGAAAAACCAGGGCCAAGATAAGGATTGGTAAAAACATAATTTCTCTCGTGACCTAAAATAACATTCCAAATGTAAGCGGCCACACCGATCGCCGTGCCACCATCGCCGGGATCAGACTGAATCCAAACTTGCTTGAAAGGCGTCTGACGTAAAATTTTACCGTTATAAACGCTATTTAAGGCCACCCCGCCAGCCAAAACCAAATTCGGCAAACCAATTTTCAGATAAAGATGATTCAAAATTTTAGTCATTACCTCCTCCAAGATCATTTGCAGAGCAGACGCAATATCCTTATGCCTTTCAGTCACTTCTTCACTTGATTTTCTGACCGGACCGCCCAAAAGCCGGCAAAGCCTTTCCGCTGGCATCCGATCGGCGAAATGATAAATAAAATAATCCATCTCCAACCGATAACTGCCATCAGTTTTAACATGAATAACCCGCTTTAGCTTTTCATAATATGGATTGGCCTTTTGGTCGGAGTTACCGAAAGCGGACAAACCCATAACTTTGTATTCGGAATTGTTGACCGAAAATCCTAGGTAAGCAGTGATCGTTGAATAAAGAAGGCCGAGCGAATGCGGAAAGCGGATTTCTTTTAAAAGTTCGACGTCAGTATTACGTCCGATGCCCCAAGCCGTCGTAGTCCACTCGCCCACCCCGTCGACAGTAAGAATAGCCGCGTCATTAAACGGACTGAGCAAGAAAGAGCCGGCGGCGTGAGCCAAGTGATGCGGGACGAAAATCATCCCCTTTTGCCAACCGAGTTTTTTCTTAACGGTCCGGACGATTCTGGCTTTCTCATTCACCCACGACGGCATTGAGCTTAGAAAGGTCTTCAAGCTCCGGGGAAACATCTGCAAGTGCTGGAAAAGCACCCGCTCCAACTTCAAAAATGGCTTTTCGTAAAAACCGATATGAGACAGGGCATCGATAGAGATGTTTTCATTCGCCAAACAAAACTTAACGGCGTTGATCGGGAAACTCGTGTCGTGCTTCTTTCTCGTAAAACGCTCTTCTTGAGCGGCTGCCACCACCTTCCCATCTTTTAAAAGAGCGGCCGAGGCATCATGGTAATAACAACTGATACCCAAAATGTACTTGGCCATTGATA
>JACPHE010000036.1 GCA_016188765.1 Parcubacteria group bacterium
CCCAAAATAGGTTGAATCACCAACTCCACGGACAAGAACTCTATCACCTTTTATGGGATCAATACCCAAATTAGGACCGTCGTCTATGGGTATAATACTGGTGCTGGCCCCAGAATCTATGTGAAAAACAGCATATATATCCTTCCCATTTTGCCCTTTTACAATTACCTCCGCTCCAGGAAAAACCTCAATGCGACCATCCTCCATAAAACGAACACCATACGGCAGAACTAGCGATTTCATATTAAATACACCACCGTCAGACTCTTTGGCACGCTGACCAATAAAATTTCTGCCCATCTTGCTTTTGGGATTTTTCGTCTAGCTTTCTCTATAACTTCGGTGGTAGTAACACCATCAGCAACTATTTTGCCTTTTACAACAGCCACCTGTTTCCCACCGTATTTTTTGATGTCTATGATTGGCAACTTTGTCTTATTCATAATGTTTCGAATTAAACTTAGCACTCATAGGGCGAAAAAGTCAAAAACCCGCCCTTGAAAAAGATTGGCCTGGCCAACTAGATTTATCTTTTTTTTAAGGTCGGGGTCAAAACAGGTTATAATGAACATATGAAACCGGTGGTTCTCGTAATTTTAGACGGCTGGGGGGTGGTGCCGGAGTATAAAGGCAATGCCATTGCTAACGCCGCCAAGCCCAATTTTGATTTTATAGAAAAAAACTTTCCTTTCGCGTTGTTACAGGCCTCGGGCATTCCGGTGGGCCTGCCGTGGGGCGAGCCGGGCAATTCCGAAGTGGGGCACGCCGCTTTGGGCACAGGCCAAATCCGACACCAAGCCCTGACCCGAATAACTTTGGCTATACAAAACGGTTCTTTTTTTAAAAATCCTGTCTTAAAAATGGCCGCCGACAAAGCCAAGGAAAATAATTCCGCTTGGCATTTGGTGGGCCTATTGGGTTCGGGCTCGGTCCATTCTTACATAGACCATCTCTATGCTTTATTGGAAATGGCCAAAAACGAAAATGTAAAAGAAATCTGGCTGCATCTTTTTACCGACGGGCGCGACAGTCCGCCCAAGGAAGCCGCCACCGCCATTGAAAATCTGGAAAGCCGATTGAAATGGCTCGGCGCCGGGAAAATAGCCAGTGTTATCGGCCGGCTTTACGCCATGGACCGAGATCTCAACTGGGACCGCACCGAAAAAACCTACCGCCTGCTGACCGAAGGCCTGGGAGAAAAAACCGCGGACTTCACCGCCGCCATAAAGAAACAGTATGCCGGCGGGGTGACCGATGAATTTATTGAGCCGATGGCTCTGGCTGGAAAAGAAATAGAAAGCGCCGGAACCATAAAAGACGGCGATGCGGTGATATTTTTCAATTTTAGGGAAGATAGCGCCCGGCAGTTGGCCCGAGCATTCGCCCAGCCCGATTTTAATAATTTCCCAGTTAAAAAATTTAAGAATTTATTTATAGCCACCCTGACTCAATACGAAAAAAAACTTGCGGCCGAAGCCGTATTTAAACCCAATACGATAAATAACTTTTTAAGCCGGATGATTTCCGAACGCGGCTTAAAACAATTTAAAATAGCCGAAACCGAAAAATACGCCCACGCCACCTATTTTTTTAACGGCGGCTGGGAAGAATCGCTTCCGGGAGAAACAAGAAAACTCGTCCATTCGGCGCCGCAGGTCCGTTTTAACGAATCCCCCGCGATGAAAGCCCCGGAAATAACTTCCGAATTATGTTTGGCTATTGCCGGCGGCGAATACGATTTTTTACTGGCCAACTTCGCCAATGCCGACATGATGGGACACTCCGGCGATTACGAAGCCGCCGTAAAAGCGGTCCAAGTTCTGGATGAGTCCGTAGGCAAAATCATGAAAGCGGTTTTGGCGGTTGGCGGAACTCTTATTATAACTTCCGACCACGGCAACGCCGATGAAATGATAAACCGCTTTAGCGGCGAGATTTTTACCGAACACTCCTCCAATCCAGTGCCGTGCTATTTAATAATGAATTCATTAAAAAAACCACGGGAGACAAAATACAACGAATTAAAAATACAAGGCATTTTGCAGGATGTAGCCGCCACCGTGCTGGATTTATTGGGCATCTCCCCGCCCGGCGATATGGACGGCCAAAGCTTATTGCCGATGTTGTATAAGCAATAAAGCGGTGATAATATAAAAACATCATGAAAAAGAAAAGAATCACAATTGAAGATTTGGCCAGAATGGTTCAGAAGGGCTTTGAGGAAACGGCGAAAAAGGATGATGCGGATAATTTAAGAACAGACCTGAACAGTTTAAGAACCGAAATGAATGAACGATTTGATAAAATAGAACGGTTGATATTGGCCGATCACAAGCGCCGCATTGAAAAACTGGAACAAGACATGCGCGAATTAAAAAATGCTTTGGCGATTTAAAGAGATTGTCCAAGTAAACAGTTCTTTAATAAAGGAGGTGATGGATATGAAACGAATCCTGCCTCATGGGCAGAACTTTCCGAATCCGTTCAACTGATCTGGTCAACGAGATCTGCTGAACGGCAAAGTCCCGCCAAGGCGGGACTTTTTTATTTTTTCTAATTCTAATTACCTAAATCCTAACCCTAATTCTTGCCTTCATTTTTTAGCCGTGATAATTTCATCTACCAAACCATAAACCTTGGCCTCTTCAGCGCTCATGAAAAAATCTCGGTCGGTGTCTTTTTCTATTTGCTTTAACGACTGGCCGGTGTGACGGGCCAAAATTTTGTTTAAACGGTCTTTTACTTTAATGATGTGACGGGCCGAAATTTCTATTTCCACGGCTTGTCCCTCGGCGCCGCCCATAACCTGATGCAGCATCACCTCGCTATTGGGTAAAACAAACCGCTGGCCTTTTTTGCCGGCGGCCAATAGCACCGCGCCCATGGAAGCCGCCATACCCACGCAGATAGTCGACACATCGCTTTTTACAAATTGCATGGTGTCGTAAATAGCGAGCCCCGCCGTGACCGAACCTCCGGGGCTGTTGACATAGAGTTTAATTTCTTTTTTAGGATCCTGGCTGTCCAAAAACAAAAGCTGGGCGATTATGGTATTGGCCACCGCGTCGCTGATTGGCCCGCCCAAAAAAACAATCCGTTCTTTTAACAAACGGGAATAAATATCGTAGGCCCTTTCGCCGTAAGAGGTTTTTTCTATAACAGTTGGAATCAAATTCATAACAATTACTACGAAATTACGAATTGGTGCGAATATACGAATAAAATCTTAAAATTCGTAGTTTCGTATCTATTCGTACTTCGTAGTGTTTGCTTCAAGCAATTCAAACACTTTTTCGTTGCGTATCACATTTCTAACATATCCACGCAACGCGGTCAAGTCAAGATTTTGCCCGGGAGCCAGGGGCGGCGCGGCGCGGAGCGTGTGGCTTAACCGTTCCTCTATTTCATCATCTGGAACCTGAATATTCTCTTTACCGGCTATTTCTTTTAACACCAAAGAGGCCTTGACCCTTTTTTCGGCTTGCGGTTCCCAGTCACGCTTAAGTTCTTCCGGGGTTTTGGCGATATGATTTAAATAATTTTCCAATGTCATATTCATTCGGGCCAATGATTCGGCCAGCTCCGCCGTCATTTTGGAAAGCTCCAACTGCACCAGTTCGGCGGGCATTTCGGCGTTGATATTTTGTACCAAGGCCTCAATTATAAGCGCCCGCCGTTTTTCTTTGGCCTTAAGTTCATGTTCCGCTTTTAGGCCCTCGGCCACATTCTTTTTTAAATCCTCCGCCGAAGCAAACCTACCCAAGGATTTGGCAAACTCATCCGATATTTCTGGAATTTTTCGCTCAAAAACCAAATTCATTTTTACTTCAAAATCAATCTTTTTTCCGGCTAAATCCTTGTTGTGATAATCGGCTGGAGCCGTTAAGGAAAAACTTTTGGATTCGCCTTCTTTTAAACCCACCAAATTATTTTCGAATCCTTCCATAAAATGCCCTTCGCCCAAAATTAGCGGATGTTGTTTGGACTCGCCGCCGTCCGCCAAGACCCCGTCTTTTTTAACAGAAAAGTCAATTTCTACGCGATCTCCCGTCTGGGCGGGACGAGTTACCGCTAAATTTTCAGCCCGCGACTTTCTAATGTCTTCCAAGGTCATTTCTATTTCCACCTCGTCCAGTTTTATTTCTTCCAAAGGAATTTTTATTTTTTTATAATCCCCCGGGTCAATTTGGGGTATTACCGAAAAAACCGCCGTAAACTCCAAACCGCCGGCCGCTTGGGGCGTAATCTTGTTAATTTTAACATCGCCCACCGGACTGATTCTTCTTTCCGCAATAACTTTATTTGAATTTTCTTTAACCGCCAAATCAAAAGCCGCTTGTTTTAACTTATCCGGGCCCAGTTCGCGCTCTACTACATCCTGGGGCGCCAAACCCGGCCGGAAACCTTTGATGGAATTTACCCGTGAAAGTTCGGCGGCGGCCAAATCAAAATACGGCGCGAGTTCATCCGCGGACAACTCCACCGACAGTTCCAGTTGGGATTTGGGAAGATCTTTTGTTTCAACTTTCATGTTGCAGAAATTTTAACAGATCAGAACAACTCGGAAAGTCAGCGTATCGGAATGTCAGATTGTCTGATTTTCCGATTTTTCCGGTAATCCGAGTATTCTGAGTTTTCTGAACTAAACTAACAACCCCACTATCAACAGCGCCACAATATTAACTATCTTAATCATAGGATTGATGGCCGGTCCGGCGGTGTCTTTGTAAGGATCGCCCACAGTGTCGCCGGTAACCGCGGCGGAATGCGCCGGAGATTTTTTTCCGCCAAGGTTGCCGTCTTCAATATATTTTTTGGCGTTGTCCCAAGCCGCTCCTCCCGAAGTCATGGAAATGGCCATAAAAAGACCCGAAACCAGCGAACCCACAATAACCCCGCCCAGGGCCTCCAAACCCAAAAACCAGCCGATAAACACCGGCACCGCCACAGGTATCAAGGCCGGCACGATCATTTCTCTTTGGGCGGTTCTGGTTACAATATCAACCGCGCGAGCGTAATCGGGCTTAACCTGCCGCTCCATAATGCCCGGCATTTCTTTAAATTGCCGCCTCACTTCCAACACAACTTTTCTGGCTGCCTCGCCCACCGCGCGAATGGAAAAAGACGCGAACAAATAAGGCATCATCGCGCCCAATAAAAGCCCCACAATAACTCCGGGATTAGATAATTGAAAATTGAGCCGCAATCCAAACTTTTCTATTTCAACGATATAAGCCACAAACAAAGTCAGCGCGGCCAAACCCGCCGAAGCGATGGCATAACCTTTGGTCACGGCCTTGGTGGTATTGCCCACCGCGTCTAAAGCATCGGTGACCCCGCGGACTTTTTCATCCAACCCCGCCATCTCGGCAATGCCGCCGGCGTTATCGGTGATCGGCCCAAAAGAATCAATGGCCACAATGATAGCCGCCAAAGACAACATGCTGGAAGCGGCCATAGCCACGCCGTAGATGCCAAACAACTGGAAACTCGCCAGCACTCCGGCCGATATCACTACCACCGGCAAAGCCGTGCTTTCCAAGGAAACAGCGAGGCCGGTAATAATGTTAGTGCCATGCCCCGATTGGGATGATTGGGCGATAGAGCGAACCGGACGGTATTTTTTGGCCGTGTAATAATCGGTGATTACCACCATCAAAAAAGTTACGGCAACTCCAACAACCGCGGCCCAAAATAAATTTGTGGCATTGGGAACAACCATGACTCTGGGGATCAAAAACCACAGCGCCGCCAAGGTCAGCGCCGCCGCAGCCGCCAAACCCTTATAGAGCGCGTTCATAATCTTTTCGCCCGAAAGTCGGACAAACCATGAACCGACTATGCTCGCCAATATCGCTACCGCGCCCACCATAAGCGGCAAGAAAATAAATGACGGGGCCATAAAGGCCCCCAAGAGCATGGCGGCTATCATAGTGGCCACATAGGTTTCAAAAAGGTCGGCGGCCATGCCGGCGCAATCGCCCACATTGTCGCCCACATTGTCGGCGATAACGGCCGGGTTGCGCGGGTCGTCTTCGGGAATACCGGCCTCAATTTTACCCACCAGATCCGCGCCTACATCAGCGCCTTTGGTAAATATACCACCGCCCAGACGGGCAAAAATAGAAATCAAACTGCCACCAAAACCAAGCCCAATTAAAGCGGAAATATCTTTGGTAATAAAGTAAAATCCGGCCACAGCCAGAAGCGCCAACGCCGAAACAAAAAATCCGGTAACCGCGCCGCCTTTAAACGATAAATTAAAGGCGGGTTTGAGGCCGCCTTTAGCCGCCTCGGCCACGCGCACATTGGACCTAACCGCCACCGTCATGCCAATGTAACCGGCCAAAGCGGACAAAAATCCTCCCGCCAAAAAACCAACGGCCGTAACGGGGCTTAAAGCAAAATATAGGCCAGCCGCCAAAACCAAAGCGATAACGGAGATTGTTTTATACTGCCTTTTTAAATAGGCCGCGGCGCCCACTCGGATGGCTCTAGAGATTGATCTTTGCTCCTCTGGGCCTTCGGGCCGCTTTAAGACCGAAATAATAAGAAAAACGCCGTATAAAAGCCCGGTGAGGCCCGACAAAATAATAAATAATTGGGATAAAAACATTTTATATAAAATCCAAATGACTAAATCCAAATGCCAAATAAGTTATTTGTCATTTGAACTTTGGGCTTCATTTGGCATTTGATTTTTGTCCTTTGTCATTCCACTTTCAGTTTCAGGTTTTTGATTTTCTTCCGGAGTAATTTCTTCTTCAACGCTGGTCTCCTCCGCAATTTTTTCTTTCCCCTTAACATCTATTTTCCAGCCGGTAAGTTCGGCGGCTAGGCGCACATTCTGCCCCCTTTTGCCGATAGCCAAAGACAATTGGTCTTCACTCACATCCACCGTGGCTACGCGATAGGTTTCATCCAAATCAACATTTAGCACCTTGGCCGGAGAAAGAGCGTTGGCGATAAATTTGGACTCATCGTCGGACCAGGCCACAATATCAATATTTTCGCCGCCGAGTTCGTTAATAACCGAACTCACCCTAATGCCGCGCTGGCCCACGCACGAACCCACCGGGTCAATTCCCGGGTCGTTGGAGGCCACGGCCACTTTGCTGCGCGAGCCCGCTTCGCGGGCGATAGCTTTAATTTCCACTACGCCCGATGCGATTTCGGGAACTTCCAGTTCAAAAAGCTTGGCTATTATCTTGGGATGCTTTCTTGAAAGTATAATGGCCGGACCGCGATGGTCTTTATCCACCCGCACCACGAACACCCGCAGTCGCTGGCCGATGCGGTATCTTTCCTGGGGAATCTGCTCTTCGGGAAACAGGATGCCGGTTGTTCTGCCGATATCAAGATAAACCGCGCCCCTTTCCAGCCGCTGCACCGAAGCCGAAAGAATATCGCCTTCTTTTCCTTTGAATGTTTCGTAAATAACTTCCCGCTCGGCCTCGCGGATCCGTTGAATGATCACCTGCTTGGCGGTTTGAGCGGCAATGCGGCCATAGTCGTCTTGGGTGTCCAAGGGAATCAAAAGTTCTCCGGAAAGTTCAATGTCCGCTTTTATTTTTTTGGCTTCGTCCAACATGATATGCCTTTTAGGATTAAAACGGAATTTCTTTTCCCCTGTCGCGTTTGACGCGATGGTCGCGGTTGATTCAAGTTCTTCTTCCTCGTCATCTGGCGCGGTTTTATCAAAAGAAGAATTGCCCTCTGGAGATGCCTCTGGTTTTTCAACCGTTTCGCCTCTTAAAGCGGCTTCTCTTTCGGCTCGCTCTTGTTCCATCTGGGCTATTTCTTCTTCGGAAAAAATCATGTTCTCATCCACAACCAAAAGCACCTGGAAAAACTTGGCGGTTCCGGTTTTGGGGTCCAGTTTAACCCTGACATTCTGGCCTTTTTCGCCGTAGTCCTTTTTATAGGCGGCGGCCATGGCCATTTCTATGGTCTCAATAACTTTTTCCTTGGGAATGCCTTTTTCTTCGGCGATTTGATCTATGGCCGAAATAAATTGTTTTAAATCAATCATTATATTAGGACCTATAAGTCCTATGGGACTTATAAGAATAAAGGACCGCTTCCGGCGGTCCTTAACGGTGCTTCAACAGTATATTTCCATTATACACATATAAAAAAAGGGGTCAAGTCCGTTTGGACCTGACCCCCGACTTGCCCACGCACCTCACACAGGAGGTATAACTTTATGTTACTCTAACGGCACAACTCTTGCAAGGCGCTTACGATCGCCTTCACCGCCGCTCCTCTTTCGGCCGGTTTGGGGAAGACCTTTTCTTGATTCCACAACCGACCTCCGCCCGGCCTAAATACTTTGAGAAGATGAGATAACTCTACTGGATCGGCATAAATCTGCTCGGCTGCCTGCATGCCAACCAAAGGATACTCACGGGATCCAGTTTGGCGCTCCCAGTTGCCAAAGACAACATAGTTGGCGTACTCAACCACCGGCTTTCTCTGGCAGGCAGCTTCAACCCCAATAGTGGACCCCGATTGGAC
>JACPHE010000037.1 GCA_016188765.1 Parcubacteria group bacterium
CATTTAATTACCACAGCCACCGAGCATGTCTCGGTTTTGAATGTTTTTAAAGAGTTGGAGAAGTGGGGGTTTGAAGTTACTTATTTGCCGGTGGATGAATTCGGTCGTGTAACGGCCGATCAAGTTATTAAAGCAATTCGGACGGAGACAATTTTGGTTTCGGTTATTTTTGCTTCCAACGAAATCGGGACCATAAATCCGATCAAAGACATAGGTCGGGCTATTGTGCAAAACCGAGCTTTGCACAATAAGGGGTTTCCATATTTTCATACTGATGCAGCGCAGGCTTTTCCGCATCTTAAAATAAATGCCGATAATTTAAGTATAGATTTAATGTCTTTTAGTTCCAATAAAATGTATGGTCCCAAGGGCGCGGCGGCGCTATACATCAAACACGGTGTTAAAATAGAGCCAGTGATGCTGGGCGGTTCGCAGGAAAACGGTTGGCGGCCGGGTACTCAAGATGTTTCTGGAATCGTGGGCTTTGCCGAGGCGGTTAAAATAAATCAGGCCGAAGGATTCACAGAAGATGAACAATTAAAGTTATGGTGTGATAAAATTATCAAAGAGGTTCAGTCGGCTCTGCCGGATGTTTTACTGAATGGCCCTCCTCCGCAAAAAGCTACGGAAGGGCGCAGTCATCCACAGGAAAGATTGGCCAATAACATAAGTTTTGCTATACCAAGTGTTAAGGCCGAAGAATTGGTGGCGGCGATGGACTTGGCCGGATTTGCCATTTCCACCCGTTCGGCTTGCGATGCTAAAAACCCGACCCCGCCCCATGTGATTAAAGCCATAGGCCGAAGTGATGAAGCCGCTTGGGGCACTGTTAGGGTCACACTGGGCAGATTTACTACAGTGGGGGACATCGATCAATTTATCGGGACATTTATAAATGAGATTAAAAAACTTAATATAAATACGCAAATGAATCGTCGGTGACACTAATGAATTTTTATTCGTGTCATTCGCATGCATTCGTATATTGGCATCGCACTTATGCACAAACCCATTGAATTCAATCTCGGCGAGATGAACGGCATTTCCAAAAAGACCAACGAGATTCACGAAAAAAAACTTTATGTTGGTTATGTAAATAAGCGGAACGAGGTTGAGGAAAAATTATCTAAAATTACGCCTGAAGAACTAACTGCCGGCAATCAAACTTATTCGTATCTCCGCGGTTTAAAAGAAGGCGAGACCTTTGCCGCCAATGGCATGATTTTGCATCAGATGTTTTTTAGTGTTTTGGGTGGCAATGGTGATCCGGCTGGAACTAAAATTGTCTCGGCGATAGAAAGGGAGTGGGGCAGTGCCGAAGGCACCCCTTCGGGGTTTGAAAATTTTAAAAATATGTTTACGGCTTCGGCCCTGGCGGCGCGGGGTTGGGCCATTTTATGCTGGGATTTTTCGGACATGAAATTGCACATCTATACCGCCGATGCCCAAAACCAGGGCGGGGTTTGGAACTGCGCTATACTTTTGAATGTAGATGTTTACGAGCACGCTTATTTTATAGACCACGGTTCCGACCGCCAGGCCTATTTGGAAGCATTTTTTAAAAACATCAATTGGCACAAGGTTGATGAATTTTACAACCAAGTAGCCGTAATGAATAAATGAATATAAAAATCGGACAAAAATTACCCAATTTTACCGGCCAGACCTTTGACGGCCAAGAGATTGACCTTGCTAAATTAGCCGGCGAGAGCAATGTAGTTTTGTATTTTTACCCCAAAGACGATACATCCGGCTGTACGGTGGAAGGGATTGAGTTTTCGGAATTAAACAAGGAATTTAGAAAACTGAATACCTGGGTTTTTGGTATGAGCCGCGATAACTTAGATTCACACCAAAGATTTTGCCATAAGCACAATATTCATTTGTCGTTGTTGTCTGATGCGGAAGGTAAGTATGGCCAGAAGTTGGGGATTTTAAAAGAGACCGGCTCGTTTAAACGAACCACAATTCTAGCCGGCCGCGACGGCAAAATTAAACACATTTGGGAAAATGTTAAAGCCAACGGCCATGCTCAAGAGGTTTTAAGCAAAGTCAAAGAATTGGAACATCAAGCCCAAAAGAAATTGGCTTTGGGCAAAGATCTCGGCCCGGCCAGGCGGAATTATCAAAAACCGGGCCAGCGTGCTGCTTCACGCTCTAAGTTTAGAAAAAATTGACCATTTATTGAAGGCCGGATTGAAGTGGAACTTCAATCAGGGTTTTAATTTTTGGGGTAGTTCAATCAGGGTTTTAATTTTTGGGGTAGATGTGGTAAGATTACTTTGCTTGCGGGGTCTTTCGGACACTGTCCCCGTGGGTGCATGTTCATCTCCTTCCTTCGCGAGGGAGGCGCAAAAAAAGCGCCTCCCTTTTTACTTATACACAGTGTGGATTAGAAGGGCTTTACTTATGGCGAGAGGTATAGTAAATATAAATCAAAAGCGGATAACAGAACGATAATAATGGTCAAGATATTCAACAGTCAAAACCGCGATCACAACTCCACTAAAGAAAGGAGGTGTTCTTTTTAATTTTCAAATCGAGTGGGAGGACCATTGATAAAGTGTCAGAGTAGGGGAGCTCCGACAGATTTCCCAGTTCGGGGCAGGCATGGGCAGGTAAGGAGGTATAGGCACTTGATTCAAACAATCCTTCTCGAGGATCAGGAAGACCTTGCCGAGATTATCAGAGATTCTCTGTCTGATCACGGTATAGAGGTTCACTGGTATCAGCGGCCAAGCGATTTTGTGAGAGCGGTTCTTAGAGCCAGCGAAAGAAGAGGTCCGTTCTTCAAGGTTGCCTTGGTGGATTTCCACCTGTACGACCCCGAAACGATGCGTGAGGTGCCATTCACTGGCGAAGATGTGGTGAGGATGCTGCGCGGTTTTGTGCCAAGTATGGAATTTATTTCCATAGCGTCCAGCAGTCCCCCGAAGTCATTTCGCCAATTGGTGCGGCACCACCTCGAAAGCCTCGCCTTCAGGGAGTGCAACTCGTATCTCGCCGGTAGGCATGTAGCCAGGTGGATCTATGAGCTATCCGGCGAACGGTGGATTGCAGACAAGGTTCGTCGTCCTGTTCAAGTTCCTTCGCCTGAACCGGTAGCCCCGGTGACGGTCTAAACACCCCCCCTTCAACCATCCGTTGGAGGGGGTCTTTTTTGTTGCTTTGAACCCGTAAATTTGCTAAAATTTATCTGTGAGTTTAAAATCAGTAAACCTTGGTTTAGGCGCGGTTTTACTTATATCCCTAGCTTCATTGGGGGCTATTCTTTTTTTTATTAACCCTTACAAAACAGTCCTGTCCGCGTGGATTTTGTTTTCCGCGGTTGTCTCAATGCTTTTGTTTGGTTTTTTTTCGTTGGCTGGGCTATGGTTTAGAAAAAAGTTTATTAACGAGCGAAACTTAAACCGGATTTTCAAAATTGTTTTTCGCGAAGGGGCGTTTTTGGCCGTTTTGGGGTTAATATTATTATGGTTGAGCCACTTCCATTTGTTTAAAATATGGACGGCATTACCGTTGTTGCTGGTTTTTCTTGGGGCGGAATATTATTTTTTGAATTTAAAAAATAGATATTAGACACTAGAAAATAGAAAGAAGAAGTAGAAAGATGTCAAACAATTATGAAAATTTGGATGTATGGAGAAGAAGTATTAAATTGGCAAGTTTAATCTATGTTGTAAGTAAAAAGTTCCCGCCAGAAGAATTATACGGTTTATCTTCTCAAATCAGAAGAGCAGTTGTATCGGTTTCTTCTAATATTGCTGAAGGGTCCGCGCGGGGATCTAAAAAAGATTTTATCCGGTTTGTATCAATGGCTCTAGGTTCCTTGAGTGAAGTTGAAAGCCAAATATGTGTGGCTTACGAATTACATTATTTATCAGAAAGCGATTTCAAAAAAGTTAGTAACGAATTAAAAGAAGTTGGCAATTTACTAGGTGGATTTAGAAAATATCTACATTCTACGGTCTAGCATCTAACAATCTAAATGAATATTGTTGTAAAATCAGCCGAGGCCGAATTGCTTATAAAAGAACTGGAGTTAAAAACCGATCCGGACGGGCTTCGGATGAAGCGGTATTTAGGTATGCCCGATCTGTCTCGCGTTCCCGCAAGTCCGCTTAATGAAATGGTGGAGAATATTTTACGCCAGCCGAATTTTAAGGACTTTGATTTGGTGGAGTTTCCGGAGATAGTTCCCGCCAGTATAAGTTTTGATTTGTTTGATTTTCCGGCGGATCATCCGGCTCGTTCCAAGTCGGACACATATTATATTAACGACAAGTATATTCTTCGCACCCATACCACGGTGATGTGGTATTACTATCTTAACGATGCCGGCATCAAGCAAAAAATGGCCGCGCGTCAGCCGGTGGGTTGTTTTTCTTTCGGCAAGGTTTACCGCAAGGACGAAATAGACCGCCGCCATATGAATGTTTTTCACCAGATGGACGGTTGGTACTTAATACCCAAAGATCAAAAGGTTATCACCACTGACGATCTCAAGGAGGTCTTGGCCAGTATCGCCCGGGCGGTCTTTGGTCCGGAAGTTAAATATCGTTTCAACCCCGATACTTTTCCTTATACCGACCCCAGCTTGGAAATGGAAATTGAGCGCGAAGATAAATGGGTAGAGGTTTTGGGCAGCGGCGTGGTCAAGGGCAGTGTTTTGGATAAAATCGGCGTGGATTCAAAAATATATAACGGCTGGGCTTTCGGCTTTGGCTTGGAACGGCTCGCTATTGTCAGTATGGATCTACCGGATATTCGCTTGCTGTGGTCGCAGGACGAACGAGTCAAACGACAACTCAAACTAGGTCATAAGTTTAAAGAGGTCTCCAAGTTTCCGCCCATCACCCGCGACATTTCTTTTGTGGTGGACAAAAACTTTGTCCCAAATAATTATTTTGATTTGATTCGGGATATGGGTGGGGACTTGGTGGAAGAAGTTAAGTTGCTGGATAAATATGAAAACGCCGAAAAGTTCGGCGCGAACAAAATCAGTTATACTTACCGTATTGTTTACCGATCTAACGAAAGAACGCTCGCTACCGGAGAAGTTGATCCGATTCAGGATAAAATTTATCAGGAGACAGCAAAGCAGTTTGGGGCAGATCTAAGATAGTTTAGGGTTATATTAGTTGTTGGTTTTAGTTTACAAGTTTTCAGTTCTGGTTTAATTAAAACTATTAACTTATAACTTTAACTAAAAACTATAAACTAAGAACTAAAATGGCAAACAACAATAAGGAAAACAACTACACCGCGAAGGACATCTATGTTTTAGAAGGCCTGGAGCCGGTTCGTAAAAGACCGGGGATGTATATTGGTTCCACCGGAGTGGATGGCTTGCATCATTTGATCTGGGAAGTGGTGGATAATTCCATAGACGAGGCCATGGCCGGCCACGCCAAGAATATAGATGTGGTTATTGAAACCGATAATCGGGTCAGGGTGGGGGACGACGGCCGGGGCATTCCGGTGGAGACCCATAAGCAAACCAAAAAATCGGCGCTGGAGACGGTCATGACCACGCTCCATGCCGGCGGCAAATTCGGCGGGGAGTCATATAAAATTTCGGGAGGGCTTCACGGCGTGGGCGTTTCGGTGGTCAATGCTTTATCCAGCTATCTTAAAGCCGAGGTTTGCCGCGAGGGCGAATTATGGTTTCAGGAATATAACAAGGGTGTGCCCAAGACCAAGGTAAAAAAAGCGGGGGTTTGCAAAAATACCGGAACCACGGTTGCATTCGAACCCGACCCCGAAATTTTTAAAGAGATAAAATTTTCTTATCAAAGAGTGCTGGATCATTTGCGCACCCAGGCCTATTTAACCAAAGGAGTCAAAATAACCGTAACCGATGAGCGGACCCAGCCGGCTCAAAGCCGCAGTTTTTATTTTGAAGGCGGCATTATGGCCTATGTCCAGTATTTAAACCGCAGCAAGGTTAAAAAACAGGAAACGATTTTCTCGTGCAATAAAACGGCCGAAAATATCGCGGTGGAGGTGGCGTTTCAGTATACCGAGGATTTTCAGGGGCTGGAACAGTCGTTCGCCAACAACATCCACACGCCCGAAGGCGGAATGCATCTGACTGGTTTTAGAACGGCTTTGACCCGAACGCTAAATGATTATGCCCGCAAGAATGGTTTTATAAAAAATACGGACGATAATCTGACCGGCGAGGATGTTCGCGAGGGCTTAACCACGGTAATTTCGGTTAAATTGCGCGAGCCGCAGTTTGAGGGGCAAACCAAAGCCAAACTGGGCAACCCCGAAGCCAGAAGCGCCGTGGAAACCGCGGTAGCCGAGACCTTGACGGAATTTTTAGAAAAAAACCCCGGCGAAGCCCGCGGTATTTTAGAAAAAACAATTTTAGCCAAAAAGGCCCGCGAGGCCGCCAAAGCCGCCCGCGAGACCGTTATTAGAAAAGGTATTTTGGACGGCTTGGCTTTACCGGGCAAGCTGGCGGACTGTTCCAGCAAGGATCCGGCTGAATCGGAATTGTTTATAGTAGAGGGCGATTCGGCCGGCGGTTCGGCCAAGCAAGCCCGCACCCGGAACTTTCAGGCCATCTTGCCGTTGCGGGGAAAAATTTTGAATGTGGAAAAATCCCGCTTGGATAAGATGCTGGTCAATAAAGAAATCAAGGCCTTGGTAATTGCTTTGGGCGCGGCTATTGCCGACGAATTTGACATTGAAAAAATCAGGTATCACAAGGTTGTTTTAATGACGGACGCCGATGTGGACGGCGCCCATATCCGCACCTTGCTGTTAACTTTGTTTTACCGTTATTTCCCCAAGGTGATAGAAAAGGGCTATCTTTACATCGCCCAGCCGCCGCTGTATCAACTGCGCAAAGGCAAAGAGATTAGATATGTTTACAGCGATGCCGAAAAGGAAACGGCCATAGAGGAAATATCAAAAATAAAAGATCAAAAATCAAAAATTAAGATAAAGGTGATGGGTGAAGATGTCGACGAAGTTTCGGTAGGTGAGGAGACCGCGGAAAGTCAGACGGGGGTGAGTGAGAAGATTGCGGGAATAAATATCCAGCGCTACAAAGGCCTGGGCGAGATGAACCCCGAACAGTTGTGGGATACCACCATGGATCCCAAGACAAGAATGTTAAGGCAAGTGGCCGTGGCCGACGCCGAAAACGCCGACAAGATTTTTGATATTTTAATGGGTTCGGAAGTCGGCCCCAGAAAAAGATTTATTCAGACCCACGCCAAAACCGTTAAGAATTTGGATATTTAGAATTTACTAAAGCCGAATCTCATCGGCCCGAACACCGTTTAAGGAATTGAAAAACGCCCGGATGTTGAAATATTCGGGCGTTGACGAACTATGGGCGGAATTTATACCGTCACTTCCTTTGGGGGACTAGGCCGGTTGCGAAAGCCGTGATGGCCAGTAGCAGATTAACGCGATGAGACCGATGCCGGCCAAAGCCGCGCTCCCGCTCTGCCACGGGGATGGGGATACCAGGATGAACCAGAATACACCTCCAATACTGATTGCCGTTACCAGTAGAGCGAGAGATATTCTTGCCACGCCAGTGTTGTTTTCTCTCATGTAAGTGACAGCGATAGAAAAGGAGGAGAGAGCAACCAAGGCAACCATAATAATAACGAGCAAAAATACAAAGAAGATGGCGATGCAGAAAATAATGAAAGCCGCGAAGGCGAAATGAAAGACAAGGTAGGCCATTGTGGTGCCATAATGAGGACCGGCGTCACGAACGGCTTTGATTGCGGCATTGAGCCATTCCTTAGAATGAGGAACCATATTGCTTACTATAGCCACCATCGCAACCGCGGCCCCCATTAACCGAAAGATCGATTTATCCATCTCAACCTCCTTTTGGTTAAGTTGCTTGAATTTCTAGGATTACGCCTCACCTTATGTAAGTTAAAAGAACTATAATTACATATTAGGTTATCATCACAAATATATTAACATAATGCAAATATCTACTATCTTGTATGCGAGTTGTTTTTGGGCAGGCACAGTGTTTATATCTGTGCGATATTTGACATATGTAAACTAAAAGAATAATATTATAACTAATGGCCTCGGGGCCGTTTTTTAATACTTTACCTATGAGCTTTGCGAATAGCTGTAAAGTATTAACCCGCCGAAGTTTTAACGGAGGCGGGTCACAAATGATATAATAAA
>JACPHE010000040.1 GCA_016188765.1 Parcubacteria group bacterium
AAAATTAGGGCCGGGCGGGTTTTCTTTATTTCTGAACCAAGAATCGGATCAAAATTTACCAGATATATTTCGCCCCTTTTGGGGATTATTTGTTTTTTAGCCATATTTCTTCTTCCAGAAGAAACCATTCCTGGGCCAGCTTTAAATTTGGTTGGGACCGCCGGCTGGCTCCAGCCCGAATAAGTTTTTTTAGTTTGGATCGGTTATTCTCCTTAAAATAAAACCTGATGGCCTCGTCTATTATTCGGCTGCGGTTGCCCTTGGGCGCAACTTTATCCAGAAGCTCCAGGGTGCGGGGTGGGACGGTTATATTGATTCTTTGAGCTAAGTTTGGATTTTCTTTTAGGTGAATTTTCATAAAATCAATCATACACATCATTAGTGTGTATGTCAATTTAATTCTGCGGCCTATATTGCAGGGCTTCGGTGAGGTGGTGGGGTTCAATAGTTTCCGATTGGGCCAGGTCGGCGATGGTACGCGATAGTTTTAAAACACGGTGGTACGCTCGCGCCGAAAGATTGTAGGTGTGGACGGCGTTTTTGATAATCTCCTGGCAGGGCTCCGAGAGACGACAGAAAAGTTTGATATCTTTTAATCTCATTTCGCTGTTGGTGGCCGAGCCAAAGTTTTTAAACCGTTCTTTTTGAATTTGGCGGGCTTGTTCCACTCTTTCACGGATTCGGGCCGAGGGTTCCGAAACAATTTCGGAGGTGAGTTTTTCGTATTTTACCCGAGGCACCGTGACATGCAAATCAATCCTGTCCAAAAGCGGTCCCGAGAGTTTGCGGCGATATTTTTGAACTTGGAAGGGCGTGCAAACGCAATCCTTCTGGGGGTCGTTTAAAAAACCGCACGGGCAAGGATTCATGGTGGCGGCCAGAATAAACTTAGCCGGAAAAGTTAAACTTCCTTTTACTCGCGAAACGGTAACAATTCCGTCTTCCAAGGGCTGGCGCAAACTTTCCAGGACATCGCGGTTGAATTCCGGAAACTCATCCAGAAACAATACGCCGCGGTGCGATAAAGTAATTTCGCCGGGCTTGGGGACGCTGCCGCCGCCCACCAAAGCGGCAGCCGAAGAAGTGTGGTGCGGCGATCTGAAAGGCCGCGTTCTTATGAGCGGTTCCTTGTGCTTGACCAGCCCCGCCACCGAAAATATTTTTGTGCTTTCCAAAACCTCGTTTTTATCCATGGCCGGCAGTATGGAAATCATGGCTTTAGCCAGAAGCGTTTTGCCCGAGCCCGGCGGCCCAGACATCAGTATATTATGATTGCCGGCGGCGGCTATCTCCAGGGCCCGTTTGGCGAATTCTTGCCCTTTAATATAAGCAAAATCATGCTCGTATTCGTATTTTATCGGAGGCAAGGGTGTGGCGGCCAAAGGCGCTATCGGTTTTAATTTTAGAAGATGGTCTCGGGCGGCCGACAAGCTTTTTAAAGGAAAAATATCCAAACCCTCCACCAGCGCGGCTTCCCCGGCGTTTTCTTCGGGCACATATAATTCTTTTAGGCCGTAGGCCTTGGCGGCCAAAGCAATGGGCATTATTCCATAAACCGGCCGGATGGATCCATCCAAAGCCAACTCGCCCACAAAAATTTTATTTTCCGGGTCAAACGCAATCTGTTTTGAAACCAAAAGATAAGCCAGGGCAATGGGCAGGTCGTATTTAGGCCCTTCTTTTTTTAAATCGGCCGGAGCTAAATTAACAATCACGCGCCGGTTGGATTGGTTGGGCGGCACCAGTTTGGAATTTTTTATGGCCGAAGAGACACGGTCTTTAGCTTCCTCTATGGCTTTGTCGGGCAAGCCCACGATATTAAAAACATGGAGGCCTCTTTGCAGATCCACTTCTATTTCTATGGGCTGGGCATCCAACCCCACGAGCGCGGCCGAATATATTTTACTGGGCAATTTTTTAAATTCGAAATCCTAATATCGAAATTCGAAACAATATCTAAATTCTAATTCTTAAAATTCTAAACGGTTTGGGATTTTTGTGATTCGAATTTGTCCCGACCCTGTCGAGGATCCTCGATAAAATCGGGATTTCGTATTTCGGATTTCGCGCTTCGGATTAGTTATGTTGGATGCAGGTTCTGGCTGAAGGGTTGGCCCTTAACCGTTCTATATCAATCGCCGCGCCGCATTTTTCGCAGAGGCCATAGGTATTTTTAGTTATCTTTTCAAAAGCACCGTTTACTTCTTGAAGCCGTGTTTCCAGTTCGTGTTCCAAGGGTACTCTGGTGGCATACTCGGTCACCTCTTGGGCGTTGGCGTCCCAATCATTGCCCATGTCTTGGTAACGAGCGTCCCAATCACCCTTCACATTTTTATCTGGATTGGCGAAGGATTTTAATTCTTCCGTAAGAATTTTCTTTTCTTGCTCTAGGGCTTGTTTTAATTCATTTAAAGTTTGTTCGTTCATAATGATATTATACTTTAATCTGTGTAGAAAACCCAATTTTTCTTATTAAACTACAAATTATATTGATATTGCAGCCGCAATCTGAAGGTTGTATACTAAAGTTATCATATCTCTAAGTAATATTATGAATCAAGAAATAAATTCACCCTTTAGATATGCCGGAGGAAAGTTTTATGCTCGTAAACTCATAATAAATCATATTCCTCGGCATGATTATTATGTTGAGCCGTTCGCTGGCGGCGCTTCGGTTTTTTTTGCAAAAAGTAAAGTAGATAGAAACTGGTTGAATGATATCGATAAAGATCTTGTAAACTGTTTAACAATTATTCGTGATCATCCTAATGAGTTAATTGGACGGTTAAAGGGCGAGGTAGCCACAAAAGAAAGACATGCTTATTATAAAAATGAATACAAACCTAAAACAGAACTGGAAAGCGCGGCCAGGTGGTTTTATATAAACCGCACTTCTTATTCAGGAATTATGAATATACAGAATTGCTATTGGGGGTATGGGGAGAAATATAGTATGAGGCCGGAAAATTGGCCAAGGAATATTTTGAGAACATCAACGAAACTACAAGATGTAAAACTGACTTCCTTTGATTTCGAAAAAGTTATAGACGACTCTCCAGATAACTCGTTTCTATTTATAGACCCACCGTATTTTAATGCTGACCAAGAAAAGTTTTATGCCTATTCTTTCGAGAACAAAGATCATTTTCGCTTGAGTAAAATACTCAAAAAACACAACAGCAGATTAAAATTTTTACTTACTTATGATGATAGTCCAGAAGTTCGCGAATTGTATGATTGGGTGCATGCAATGCACGA
>JACPHE010000039.1 GCA_016188765.1 Parcubacteria group bacterium
GTGCCAAACTCTTTATTGGCTTTAGCCGCGCCTAAAATAGCCAGATTGTTGGATTCGGTGGTACTAGCGGTAAAAACAATCTCGCTTGATTTAGCGCCGATGAAACCGGCGATTGTTTTGCGAGCATCCTCCAGCTCTTTTTTGGCTTCGCGGCCTTCTTGGTATAAACCCGAAGGATTGGCGGCGGCGCCCTTGAGATATTCATCCATAACTGTTTTGACTCGGGGGTCCAGCGGCGTAGCGGCGGCATAATCTAGATAAATTCTTTTGTTCATGGTATAAGCATTATACACCAAAAAACTGGGGTGTTCCTTAAAAACCAAAAAGGAGAGGACCATGAAACACGGGTTTGAGATCTTGGTGATAGGCCTATGCGTTTTACTTGGAGCGGGCTGGGGGGCCTTTATAATATCCCCAAAGTCCATCAGCTACGGCATCGCCGGCGCGGTTATCGGCTTGCTTATAGGCATCATCATCTGCGCCGCTGTGGGCGCGTCTAAACACGGCAACGGCCGAAAAGATAACGGAAGGGGGTGAAGAACATGTCTCGTACGGATGCCGCCGTAATAATCATGGTCTGCGGAGTCATTGGTTTCATCTTGGGTATGACGGTCCCAAGCCATGCTTTCCAAATCAAAGATGGTTTTTTTGGGACGATTATTGGAGCAGGGATCGGGACAGTCATCTGCGCTGTTTACATCAACCTGATGAAAGAAGGAGGGAAATGAAATGCTTAAATTCTCGGAGTTCTGGATGCTGATGTTCTGGGTGCTTTTGGGTTGCGATGTCGGCAAATGGTACGGCGGCCGCATCCACTGCCAAGACCTCGGGGCCGCAGCTTGGATCGGTTGCGTTATCGGCCTCGTCATCGGCGTCTTACTGCTACCGGTGACCAATCCCGTAGCCCAGCAAAAATTCCGGCGACTAATGAAAAAAGTCCAGATTGTTTTATGGGAACTGGCCGGAATAATCGCCGGGAGTTTATTGTTTTTGATTTTAGGTATTTTTGCGGGACTCGCAAAGTCAGTGTTCACCGGCGATCTTTACATCAACGATAATTTCGCTGCGACCATGACAGACATCAAAAATGGCATGGCCCAGGGAATTATTGGGTACACCGTTCTCTTAGTTTGTGTTGGTTTTGGATCTTTGTTTAAAAGGCGGAAAACAGTTTAAACACTCTCCCACCCCGACCTTGCGTCGGGGTGGTTTTTTTATTACATAAACTACCATCAACTACATTGAACATCTCTTATACTCATTTCTATACGATCGTATGAAGATGAGTATATGAAAAACAGGACAATACAATACAATAAAGAATGCCTTGGTTATTCGAGGATTTTATACAAAAAAATTCCAGAGGCCACGGCTACATTTAAAGATTCTTTTTGGCCGCGCATGGGAATGTGCCAAACAGAATCACAGCGCTTGAGAATATGAGACGATAATCCCCTGACCTCGTTGCCGACCACTATGGCCAAAGGAAATTTTGGCTTTAGTTTCAAATAATCCCGACTGGTTTTTGACTGCTCCAACGCTACAACATTCATGCCGTCTGATTTTAGTTTTTCTATCAGCTTCCAAGTATTAAAACATTTTTCCCATTTGACCGACCGCTCGGCGCCGAGCGAGGTCTTGATAACTTTTTTGGTATCCGGAGTCGGCGTATAGCCCCCGAGATAAATTCGACCAACTCCAGCCGCATCGGCTGTTCTGAAAATAGAACCCACATTATAAGCGCTGCGGATGTTGTGCAAAATCAAATAGATATCCTTGACCATAAACAAACGGCCTCAATCATGCGCGAAAAATGATTTCTTTTCCAAGCGCTTTAATTTTTTCAAAACCGATATCGCAAAATAGAGCGCCGCCAGAGTCACCATGGCGGCGGCAAAAAAGGGCGAACCGCTACCAAAAAGATCGTAAAGCCCCCCGCCAAAAACCGGCCCGGCTATCAAAGCCGCTCCCACCAGGGCCTGGGCTAGGCCAAATATCTCGCCCTGTTCGCCGTAAGAAGCGTTTTTGGAAATCAAAGAATTTAAAGCCGGAAGATAAAAACCCGCGCCCAACGCCATAAGCCCGGCGGCGAAAACCATAAACCATACAAACTCAATCAGAGGCGCCAATATGTATCCAGCCGCCATAAGCACCATCCCGCCCACTGTCACCCAGGCCTCGCCCCTTTTTTTAACCAAGCGGCCGACCCAAAAACCCTGCGTCAGTACCAGCACCACGCCCAAAAAAGCGAAAAAATAACCGCTTTCGTTTAAGGTCAAATGGAATCTTTCCTCCGCAAAAAGAATAGCGATGTTCTGCACCGCCGCCAAAGCAAAGGTGGCCAAAAAATATGTGGCGAGAATATGGCTCATCAAGGGATGTTTTAAAACCTCGCTAAATTGTTTTAGGTGAACACTGGAAACAAAAATTTTCTTTATAGATCTTAATTCTTGGCCCAGCGATTCTTTTAAAAAGAAAATTATCAGAAACGCGTTTAAAAAAGAAAGGACTGCCGCGCCATAAGCCGGAACTCCAAACCCGAAGTTACCCAGAAACCCCGACATGGCTGGCCCAAAAATAAGGCCCAAACCCAAAGCCGCGCCCAGAAGGCCCATGCCTTGGGTTCGTTCTTCTTGGCCGGTAACATCGGCCATGTAGGCCTGGGCCACCGCCATACTGGAGCCAAAAATGCCATTAAGAATCCTGGAAATAAAAAGTAGCGCCACAGAATTAGCCAAGCCGAAAAGAACAAAAGATCCGGCCGTGCCCAGCGCGCTTAAAACCAATATGGGTTTGCGCCCCAGCCGGTCGGACAGCCGCCCCAAAATAGGTGAAAACAAAAACTGCATCAGGGCGTAGCCGGCCGAAAGCAGAGTTATGGCTGTGGCCGAAAGACCAAATTTATCGGCGATAGCCGGGTAAAGGGGTAAAATAAAGCTTAAACCCAGAAAATCCACCAAGACCACTGTAAAAATTACGCCGAACCGGGCCGCTTTTTTCATAAAACTATTATACTATACTAAAATCCCTTCCAACGCGATGCTGGAAGGGATTTTAGTTTGTGAAACAATTATTGGGCATTGATCTCTGCCTCCACATCGGAAACTTCTTTATCCAGATCGTCGATGTTGGTTTCTTGAAGATCTTTTTCTATGTCGGAGACCTCATCGGAACCGGTTATATTTTCCAACGAAGCGGTATATTCGTCGGCCTCGGCATCTTCGGTATTAACCGGAGCTTGGGTGGTTTCGCCGCCATTTTTAGGCCAGGAATAAAAACCAAAGATCAAGGCCAAAACGACCACACCGGTCACCGCCCAGGCCCAGCGGCTGCCTTCGCCTGTTCCGTTAGAAGTTGAATTATTGTTTGTTGTTTCTTCCATGTTTATTATAATAATCCGAATGATCCTAATTTATCCCAATGCCCCAAATAAAATGCATTCATTCGGAGCATTCGGATAAAATTTGTAGATTGGGATTATAATTTACTTTTTAATTTTTATTTTTTCTCGGATGCTCCTTTGATTGAACTTATCACGCTTACCAGCGCCGCGTGGGCCGTTTTTACCGCTTCTTTGACTTCGTTCAACTTGGCTTTGGCATTCTCAAAATCCTCTTTGGGTTTTTCGGAATCAGCCACTGCTTCCAACGCCAATCTTACTTCCGACAATTTTGTTTTAGCCGATTCAATCTTTGTTCTGGCTTCACCCAATAATTTTTTATAATCATCGGTATTTTTACCGCCCGCGGCGATTTTTACTAGACGCGCATCAATCCTTTGAGCCAGCACATCCAGCCGCTTTACGGCCGCCTCAAAACGGTCCGCCATTCTTTTGACATATTTTTTCACCCTATCGGCCCGCGCGCTCTCTAATTTCCTTTTCAGCGCTTCTCGCTTCTCTTCAACCTTTGCCTTTTTATCCTCAACTTTGGCTTTAACATCGGACTGTCGTTCTTTTATTTTTGTTTCTATTTGAACCCGCTTTTCCTGCAAGCGCTCCTTTAGGGTTTTAGGAGCAGCCGGCTGGGGTTCATCGTCGGCTAAAACAGCCGGCGCAACCGCGGTTAAAATCAACCCCGCGATTAAAAATGAAAAAATAATCTTTTTTGACATATTAAATTATTTAATGTTTTATAATTAAAATTAACTGCTGATAATTGCCCTCATAATAGCACCGCCCAACCTTTTGGCAACATGGACTGTGCATAACAAATGACAAACCCCCGATTTTTTGCGAAAATTAGAGACCATGGTTAAGAAACATACTGTTGCCAAAGAATATGCCGGCACTCGTTTGGATGTGTTTCTGCATTCGCGCTATTCCGACTTTTCTCGTTCTTGGATTCAAAAACTGATCAAAAAGGGTAAGGCCTCGGTCAACAATAAAAACTCGCCCGCCAGCAAACGATTGGCGGCGTCTGATGCCGTTAGGTTTGAATTTGAACCGCCGCCGGAGATTTCTTTGGAACCCGACAAATCATTATCCGATAAAATCAGGGTGGTTTTTGAAAATGACGATTTTTTGATAATTGACAAGCCCAGCGGCATCTCGGTTCATCCATCCTCAAGCGAACCCGCAGGCACGGTGGTAAACTGGCTCTTGCACCACTACCCCCCGATTAAGTCCGTTGGTGATCCCGCGCCTTTTGGGAACCCAAAAGGCGCGGGACTGCGCCCGGGAATTGTTCACCGCTTGGACAAAGATACTTCCGGGGTGATGGTTATAGCCAAAAATCAAAAAACATTTCTTTGGTTAAAAAAACAATTCCAATCGCGCTTGGTAATAAAAAAATATATTGCTTTGGTCAACGGTTCGCCAAAGTCAGAAAACGGCAAAATAGAGCTGAATATTATTAGGTCTAAAACCGACCCGACTAAAAACATAGCCCTAAAATCAAAAACAACTGGCCGGCCGGCGCTGACATACTGGTTGGTTATACGCCGCTATGTCGATCACACGCTAATGGAAGTTACACCTAAAACCGGGCGGAAACATCAAATAAGAGTCCATCTAAAAGCGGCTGGTTTTCCCGTCTGCGGCGACAAAAAATACGGCTCGCCGCGCCTGGATCCCAAACATTTGGGGCGGATGTTTTTGCATGCCCAATACTTAAGCTTTAATTCACCCGGCGGCGAAAAATTCTCTTTTAACGCGCCGCTTCCGGAAGAACTGGAACAAGCATTGCAAAATCTTCCGTTTATGATAAAATAACACAATCCAAAAAATCCGAATTTGTCCTAACGCCCCGAATAAAAAACCCATTTGGAGCGTTCGCTCGCCTCTCGCCTCGTCTCCGACGAGTCGGAGCGGGCGCTATCGCTTTGGCGAAGCGGGCACGAATTCGTATATTGGTGTCGCGCTATGAATAAACTTCAAGAATTTATAAAATCCGAATATCAGCCATTAAAAACCAACCCGGCCTTAAAGACCGACTTTCGCGTGGGCGATGTGGTTAAGATTCATCAAATGATTAAAGAAATAACCACCACTAAAAAGAATGTATCCAAGACCGCCAAAAAGGCCTTAGAAAAAACCGGCGGCGGGGATAAAGGCCCGGTGGAAAGAATACAGGTGTTTGAAGGCGTGGTTATAGCCAAAAAACACGGCGCCGAACCCGGAGCTAGTTTTACCGTAAGAAAAATTGCCTCGGGCGGCGTGGCAGTTGAAAAAATATATCCCCTGTACTCGCCCACGCTCAAAAAAATAGAAGTTGTCTCGCGGCCTAAAGTCCGCCAGGCCAAACTTTACTACTTAAGAGACAGGGTCGGCAAAGCCGCCCGCCGCGCCGGCTTGGGTGTAGCAGTTGAACAACCCGAAGAAACCATAATCCCTGAATCAGAGACCGTCGAAAAAGAGTAAACCCGCCGCGGTGGCGAAATTGGCAGACGCATCACCTTGAGGTGGTGACGCCCGCAAGGGTGTGGGAGTTCGAATCTCCCCCGCGGCACCAAAATTTTCCAATTTACCATCAGAAAATAAAAGTTCTTTCTAAATCAATAAAAGAAAGGAGGTGGGGAGCAGATGGACGCCGAAATCATTACTCCGATTATCTTGGAATTTATCCGGGGCCGCCCGGCGGGACAAGACCTGCTGGAAATCCGCAAGCATCTGGGCGGCCCCGATTTCCAAGAAACAAAGAAGTTGGTGGAGGACTTGGCGGCGCAGGGCCTCTTAAAGGCCCGCGACCAAGTCATGGAAGGCCGGCGGTTGGCCACTTTCTATCGGCTGACCACCAAAGGGCTGGAACATTTGAAAACAGCTCGTGGTTCTGGCTTGTCTAAGGGGAGAGAAAGCCATGAGAGGAGAAACGGTAACCGTAAGCGGGATTGAAATTTGAAGGAGCGTCGGCAAAAATCGCTGGCGCTCTTTTTTAATTTTGGGCATCAGATGGTAAAATACAATCAATGCCCGAACCCAAATTCAACCTACCCGCTTCTAAATTGCCGGTGCATAAACACGGCGACAAGGGTGATTTTAGAGAAAGTTTCCATTGGCGTGTTTCCCGTATCACCGCCGAGTTTGTGGAGGGCTTTCAGTTTTTGTTTGATTTTAAAAAGACCGTAACCTTTTTTGGCTCGGCCCGCTTCCAACCCGACAACTCTTGGTATCAAGAAGCCGAAAAACTGGCCGGCCTCTTGGCTAAAGAAGATTTTACCGTTATAACCGGCGGCGGGCCGGGCATAATGGAGGCCGGCAATAAAGGCGCCGCCGAAACCGGCGGCGAATCGGTGGGCATTAACATCCAGTTAGAAAAAGAACAGCGCATTAATCCCTATGTAAAAAGAAGCATCGGTCTACACTACTTTTTTACCCGCAAGGTGATGCTGTCCTATTCGGCTTGGGCCTATGTGTTTTTTCCGGGCGGTTTTGGCACCTTGGATGAATTTTTTGAACTGGTCACCTTGGTACAAACCCAAAAAATAAACGCCGGTATTCCTATAGTCATTGTGGGCCGGGACTACTGGACCGGCCTTTTGGACTGGGTGGATAAAACCGTTTTTAAAAAAAATCTGGCCATAGATAAAGAAGACATGAAAATCTACACCTTGGTGGACACTGCCGCCGAGGCCTTTAACATAATCAAAAACTGCCAGCCCAGAGAAGAGTTTTAGATCGGGCAAGATTAAAAGATAGCCCGTCCACGACACAAAATCGGGACGGGCTTTAAAATTCAATGATTAAAAATATCACAGGCGGCTACCTCATCTACCGGTAAAATTTTTAGGGTCTGGTGCGGCGGGGCAAATACGCATTGAAGTTCCACACCCTCACCCCGCGGAAAAAAACACGGCTCGCCGGCAGCCGTGATTATTGAACGGCTGGAAAACTCTCTCACTTGGGCCAAAACCCCTTCGCACCGATACTGTATCAGCAAATTCTGGCCAGCCGGATAAAAAACACCGTTTGCTTCCATATCGTCGCCCAAAGAAAATCTTCGGGACACCAAAAACCACTCCCGGCCCATGAGTCCCTGCATCCAACGGTTCCACTGTTCCAGCGCCTTATCGCGCACATTCACGGCTCCCCTAAAGGTTGACGCGCTGACTTCAAAAAGATTAAGGCGTCGGGCGTTGGCCAAAAACAGCCATTGATTCAGGGCCGATTTTAGAAAATGAAACAAATCACCGCCGCTGGCTGGACCCAGTTGAACCTCCGCGTCGCTCCATTTCATAACCGCCTCCTTTGTTTGGATTTAATAAGAACAGTTTTTTTATATTCTACCCGCCCCGAATAACCAAAACAATATTGAAATTATTTAAGATTTATTTTATTCTATCTATTGGTTTATAGGGCGATTAGCTCAGTGGTAGAGGATAAATTACATAATATGTAATTTATCCGTTTACATCCAATACAAAGTGGACGATTAGCTCAGTTGGTTAGAGCGACTCGTTTATTCCCGATTTGTCTGCGAGCATGGCGAGTAGTTACAAATCGCAATCCCGCCTAAAGTGGGCGCATAGCTCAGCGATTAGAGCGTTCGGTTTACACCCGAAAGGTCCTAGGTTTGAATCCTAGTGCGCCCACTTTGTGCGGGACACCGAGTAGGTCGCAGGTTCGAATCCTGCATCGTCCACTTTGTATTGGATAAACCGAGTAGGCCGTAGGTTCAATCCCTACATCGCCCACCAACAACAAAACCCCCATTCATCATGGAGGTTTTTTGAACGGCTCAACGGCGTTGAGCCGTTTCTTGTTTAGATCAGATCTAAGAAAACAACTAGCGATCGCTCATTTCATCTCTAAGCTTGTCTACAAAAGACCGGGCCGCGTTCTGGCCGCCCAAACCAAACGCCAAACCGCCGGCGATGGCGAGCATAGCCACAAAACCCTGCAGCAAAGTGATGATGAAGGTTCTGGCCACGCCCAGTTGATCCAAAGCCGCAAACAGGGCAAAAACCAAAACAGTCCACTTGGCTACGGAACCGACAAAACCAGCATGCATCAAACCGGCTGTATCGGCCGAAGCCCGCACCAATTTATGCAAGAAAGTGGCGAAAGCCGCGCCAGCCAAAAGTATAAGCACAGCCACGACAATGTTGGGAATATACGAAAGCACCAACTGCAGGAAACTGGTAACTTCGGTCAAGCCCAAAATATCGGCGGCAGCCATTACAAAGACCAAGATTAAGAACCACTTAACCAATTCTCCCAAAAATTTGCCGGCGTTAAGTTTTAAACCGGCCCTTTCCAAGGGCTTTCTAAAACCCAGCCGCTCAAATAACTGATCCACATGGACCGCGGCTACCACCTGCCACACCACTCGTCCCACGGCGGCGGCCACTACCCAACCAACTATTATAACCAACAAAGAAACAACCAAACTGGGCAAAAAACTTAAAACCAAGGCCCAGAGATTTTGCAATGAAGCGAGTATAGTATCACCCCAAGTTTGTACAAACATTTTGTTTTGCTGAATAATTGCGGGTTTAACGCTCTCCAGAATTTTTGCCGGAGAACAGCCCGATCGACCGAAAACGAGCTAACCCTACTGTTAAATTAAATAAAAAACTGGAAACGACCTTTCTGTCTGCCTATATATTTCTATTTTACAACAATTAGAGTTTAAAGTTATCCACACTGATTTAAAAGAGCGTCAACCAAATTCGTCTAAGCCAAATTTTGGAAAAGCTTCATAGTTATTGATAGAATCTAATAAACCACAATGTCTATCGATAGAATTCTTCCTAAATTGGCGCTGGTGCTTATTCTAACCGTTTACGGCCTGTTTTTAGCCAAGCCGTTAAATTTAGTTACCGCGGACTTGGGCCGCCATATCAAAAACGGAGAATTGATTATAAACGGGCATTACGAGGTTTTAAAAACAAACTACTATGCCTATACCTATAGCGATTACCCGGTATTGAATCACCACTGGCTCTCGGGAGTCATTTTTTATGCCGTTTGGAATATGTGGGGCTTGGCCGGCCTTCAGCTATTTTTTATATTTTTGTCTTTGGCGGCTTTTTTAATATTTTTTGATATTGCCCGCAAAAAATCGGGCGCGGGCCTGGCGGCCTTGCTCACAATTTTTATTATGCCCCTGCTTTTGGAACGGGATGAAATCCGCCCCGAGGCCTTTAGTTATCTTTTTAGCGGCGTGTTTTTATGGCTAATGTTTAAATACCGCGAGGGCCGAGTCCGCTGGCGAACACTGTTGGTATTGCCTATCCTGGAAATCATTTGGGTTAATCTGCATATCTATTTTTTCTTGGGACCGGTCATAATAGGGGTCTTTATACTGGAAGGACTTATCCTTAAAAATGGTAAGACCGCCAAAAATCTGGGTGTTTTGTTTTTGACGGTTCTTGCGGCTGCTTTTGCCAACCCCAACGGTTTCAAAGGAGCGCTGGCGCCGATGTCCATATTTAAAAACTTTGGCTACCATTTGGCCGAAAACCAGCCGGTCTGGTTTATAGAAAAAATATTGCCCAACCCCAATTATCTTATTTTTAAAATTGTTTTTTTTGTTCTGATGCTTAGCTTTGTTTTGGTGCTTGCCCGAAACAAGCGCCAATTAAACATACCCGGTTTGATTTTTGCAATCGGCTTTAGCATCGCGGGCTGGCTCGCCATACGCAACTTTGCTATTTTTAGCCTTTTTGCTTTACCCATCGCCGCCGCAAATTTAGCCGCCATTTTTAAGATAAAACCGGAAACCGCTCGTTGGTTAAGCCGCACGGCCGTTACCACATGGGCGCTCGCGGTTCTTATTGTTCTTTCGGGCGAACTCAAAACCATATATCCCAAACAGCAAAGCCCGCAACTGGGCTTGGAAAACGGTAATGACAAGGCCTTGGATTTCTTTAAAGAGAACAAACTATCCGGTCCGATATTCAATAATTACGATATTGGCGGATATTTGATTTACGGCCTCTACCCCCAAGAGAAGGTTTACCCTGAGTCAGATCGAAGGGTCTTTGTGGACAACCGCCCCGAGGCCTATCCGGCTGATTTTTTTACCAAAACCTATATTCCCATGCAGGAAGATAAGGATATTTGGCAAGAAAAAAGCGGTCTTTATAAATTCAATGCTATAATCTTTTCGTATCGGGACTACACCCCGTGGGGGCAAACCTTTTTTAGACGGATACTGGACGACCCGGACTGGACCACGGTCTTTGCCGACAAACGGGTTATCATACTCTTAAAAAATAACGAGGTCAATAAAGATATTATCGCCAAGTATGGAAAACCGCTTAGCATAAAACGCTAAGAAATCCCACTTTCGTATATTCGTACTAATTCGTATTTCGTAAAATTGTGAAACTATCAATTTTAATTCCCGCTTTTAACGAAGAAAAAACTATTGCTGATGTTATAACCAAGGTCAATGAACAAATTTATCCTGGTTGGGATAAAGAGATTATTGTAATAGATGACGGTTCAACAGATAACTCCAAAGCCAAAATTTCCGCCTTCGCTAAAGCTTCGGCGGACAAGGAAAATTTGCGATTGATCTCCCACAATCGCAATCAAGGCAAGGGCGCGGCTATTAGAACCGGCCTGTCCGCCATGACCGGTGAGGCGGTAGTGGTCCAAGATGCCGATTTGGAATACGATCCAGCTGATATCCAATTGCTTTTAGACACTCTGGGCGACCGGATGGACTTGGTTGTTTACGGTTCGCGCAATTTAAATCCGGAACGACAGGGCTATTCTCATTATGTGATTGGATCTAAAATTATGGACTGGCTGGTTAATTTGTTTTTTGGCACTAAACTAACCGATGTTTATACCTGCTACAAGCTGTTTCCGGCCAAGATAATCAAAAAAATAGATATTGAAAGCCGGGGTTTTGAACTGGAAATGGAACTGACGGCCAAGACCTTAAAAATGGGTTACCAAATTAAAGAAGTTCCTATTCACTACTATCCCCGCAAATTCCATGAGGGTAAAAAAATAAGAGCCCGCGACGGCCTCAAAGGCATCTGGACCTTGTTGAAATATAGATTTTAGCTAGTGACTAATTACTAACTTCCTAAGCACTTCCAGCGCTTTTTTGGCGCCGTTTAAGGCGCGGTGGGGCAAGGGTTCAGGCGGAATGCCAAAATACTGACACATTGATTTTAAGGTAAACTCCTTGAGTTTGGACAACTCCTTTGACTTAGACCAGCCGATAGAAAACAAATCCACCCGATGATAATCGGTATAATCCTCCACCCCGGTTTCTTTGAACGCTTGTGAAAGAAACGACCAGTCAAAAAAAGAATTCTGCGCCAAAAAGATGGCGTTTTTTGTTTTTTTGGAATAAACCTCCATCGCTTCTTTCAAGCCCACGGCGTTGACCCAGCCCAGTTTGCTGTAACCCGCAACCTTAAGGGCTTTTTCGGCCGCGGTTTTTATTTTTTTGGGTTTTACTTTAACCGTCCATTCGTCCAAAACTTTTAGATTTTTCTGGTCTGCCACCACCAGGCCGATTTCAATAATTTCATGAATACCCGAATCAAAACCAGTGGTCTCAACATCGGTAATGGCCAGCGGCCTCTTTAAAAACTCCATTTATGTTACGCTAGTAAACTACTACGGCTTTATTACCCAATAATGCCCAATCCTTGATAAATTTATTTTTAGACATGGTGATTCGGCCATAAATAGGATCCAACAACACAACATATTTGGGGTTTTCGGGCGCGCCGCCATAACCAATCAACACCCGAGTATGCTCGCCATAAACCGCCTTTACCGGCCGGCCTGATGCCGTCTGCCACGAAATATCCTTGCCCGAACCCAGCGAACCCCACACAATCACCGGATGCCCGCTCGCGACCTCGTTAAGCACATCGGCCAGAGCCGCACTTTCCATTTTTTTGGCCTCGCGGTATTGCAAAGCCAAATCAACAATGGGATTTTCATAAACACCGTAACCAATGTTGGGAATTTTGCCGTCTATGTCGCCCACAAATCCCCGGTCCGGATCGCCCCAAACATTATTTTTGCTTCTCGGCCCAGCGGTATCAAATGGCAAATCGCGCAATAATTCATCTTCGGATACGGCCACGCCGTGGTAATTGAGAATCATTTTAAGGGCGGCGATTTCGCACGACAAGGCGTGTTCCTGTTTATGAAACCGCACCTTCAAAACCACATCCGGATTTTTTCTAAAAGGCAAAAGCGCTTGGGCGGTATATAAAATTTCTTTCTCCACCCGGGTTAACCTTATCATCAGCGAACCCAAGGTGTTATTTATGACAACCTTAAAACCGGCAAAATAAAAAATACCCGTCAGCACAACCGCCGCTACTAAAAAAACAAGCAGTCCTTTCTTTTTAGCCATTACCAACCATTATACCGCGACTAAAGATAAAAATCAGTGGACCCGGGGAGAATCGAACTCCCGCCTCCGCAATGCGAATGCGGCGTCTTACCACTGGACTACGGGCCCTTATTGGATTTAATTGGCACATTCGCGCTGCTGCGCTCAGTACCTCCTTCGCCTTCGCTCAGTCGGTCGGGGCGCCGAGAATCGAACTCGGTCTACACGAACCCGAATCGTGCGTACTACCGGCATACTCCGCCCCGTCTTCCCAGACGTCCGACATCTGGGAAATTATTTCACATAATATTTCCCTTTTATCCCCTCATCTTCTTTTTCTTTTTCCCCTTCCAATTTATCTTTGCCGGCTTCGGCCAACTTGACCAAATCCGAAATCGGCAATTTATCCAACTCTTTCATCCGGCCAATCAAATAATCGCGACTATTGCGCTCCGGCTCATCAATCACCTCTTCCAACAGGGCGTTAAGAATATATCCCACTTTCGGCCCCGGCTCAATACCTAATATATCCATAACATCTTTGCCGTTAACTTTAAGCATCCCTACTGTCAACGGATCGCGCGAAACCTTTTCTATCATGTATTTTAAGTGGCGAAGTTTGTAGGGCTCGGCCTTGGGCACGCCCGACCCCTTTCTTTCGGCTTGGCGCACTTCTAAAAGCTCGGCCATGTTTTCCGGCCCGACTTTTTTAACCAAGCGCCGCACCGAGCGCTCGGTCACCTCGCCCACATTGTAATAAAACATATGATAACGAATCAGGGTGTAAACCTTTTCTATAAAATCCTTGTGAAATGTTAACCGTTCTAAAGCCCGCGCCGCCATTTTCGCGCCCACAAATTCATGGCCGTGGAAACTGGCTTCCGCGCCGCCACCCTGTTTGGTTCGGGGTTTGCCAATATCGTGCAATAAAGAAGCGAACCTGACATAGACATTAAAATTATATTGAGCCGCAAAATCCAACGATTTTACCGCGTGCTCAAAGACGGTGTAGATGTGATGCTTGTTTTGCGTAATGCCCACGCCTTCCTCTAATTCCGGCAAAACTATTTTTAATAAATCCAGTTCCTGCATCAGTAAAATTCCTTTCTCTGGGTCATCGGAACCAACAAGTTCAATCAACTCATCCCGGATTCTCTCGTGAGAGATGGCTTTGAGCAGGTTGGCATTTTTTTTGATAGCCGATTTGGTTTCTGGCTCAATATCAAAACTAAGCTGGGCCGAAAGCCGTACCGCCCGCATTAAACGCAAAGCATCCTCCTTAAAACGATCATCCGGGTTGCCCACCGCGCGGATTATTTTGTCTTTGATATCCTGGCGGCCATTAAATGGATCCGCCACATCGCCTCGTATGCTTTGAGCTACGGCATTGATGGTCAAATCTCGGCGGGCCAAATCATCTTCCAGCTTAGAAACAAATTTAACAGCATCAGGATGCCTTTTGTCGGTATATTTTTCTTCGGAACGATAGGTGGTTACCTCCACCACCTCGGCAGTATGCCCTGAGTTTATCGAAGTGTCGCCTAAGTCCTTTACCTTGACCCCAACGGTGCCAAATTCGTTTTGATAAAACGAATCGGGAAATACTTTTTGAATTTCTTCCGGCTTAGCGTTAGTCGTAATATCCCATTCGTGCGGTTCTCGGCCAATCAAAAAATCCCGCACGCACCCGCCCACCAGATAGGCCTCGTATCCGGCTTTCTCCAACCCCTCCAGTATATTTTTTACATAATCGGGAATATTGAGTTTCTTCATTAAATTGGGGCTGCGGGGCTAGGATTCGAACCTAGATGACATGATTCAGAGTCATGTATCCTACCGTTAGATGACCCCGCAATAACTTAGAAATTAACATAAAATTGCTATTTATGAAAGGGTACTTTAAGCTTATCTATAATGGCCAAAAATAAACAATATTGTCTCTTGCTATGCTTGATCCTGATCGCTTCCCTTTTTTATTTAATCAATCTCGGCCAGAGACCGTTGGAGGACTACGATGAAGCCACCTATGCCGCGGTGTTAAAGAGCAGTTTTGAACGGGGCGATTTTTTAATTTTTCAGTATTTTGGCAATAATTGGTTTGAAAAGCCGCCGTTATACTTTTGGTTCGCGGCGGCCAGTGTAAAGGTTTTTGGGTTCAACGAATTTGCTCTGCGCTTTCCTTCGGCGGTTTTCGGAATCATATCTGTCCTCGCTGTCTATTTGATCCTAGCAGAATTACTGAAGGACCATCCTTCGGCTTTTTTAGGCGGGATAATGCTGATTTTGATTCCCTTCTTCACCGCGGCCACGCGCAACATGCGCATGGACACGCCGGTAACCGCCTGTATTTTGGCGGCTTTATATTTTTACTTGATTGGACTCAAAAAAGAAAAATTTCTCCTTGGCGTCGGGCTAAGCATCGGCCTGGGGATTTTATTTAAAAGCATCATCGGTTTTTTAGCCGTGCCTATTATTTTGATTTGGGCGGCCTTAACCAAAAACTGGGTCTGGCTAAAAAATAAATTTTTCTGGCTGGGGAATCTTTTTGGAATCATATTGGCCGCGCCTTGGCATATTTACGAAAGCGTCAAGTTTGGAAAAATTTTTTGGCAGGATTATTTGGGCTACCATGTTTTTGGCCGATTTAACGAAAACATTTTGGCCAGCAAAATCACTGTCGGCTATTACCTAAATTCACTGTGGAAATTATCGCAACCGATTATTCCTCTAATTTCAATCTGCGTTATGCTAACGCCTATTTTTTATAAAAACAGAAAAAAACTGGGGTTAGCGCCGAACTATTTGATAGCGGCCCTGGCCAGCATTATTTTTATCTTTGCGCTGTTTTCGCTTTCAAAGACCAAATTGGTAACCTACTATACCCCCCTCTACCCTTTCATCGCCATCGCCGCGGGACTCGCCTATTACGGCATAAAAAATATATTGGTCCGCTGGCGCTGGCTGACCCGCGCTTCGGCCGCGGTGGTTATAATCACGCTGGCCTATTACGGCGGGAGCGAATTTTTTTACCCGCAAATATATGTCACCCGCGCCGCGCCGGATGAAAAAGCGATCGGTTTGTATTTAGCCGAAAACAATAACGGCCAAGAAGTGAATATTTTCAATTGGAACCATCACAATACGATAAGATATTATTCCGGCGGGCTAACCGAGTCATTACAGTTTAATACCTCCAGACAACCCCAAGTCCCTTCGTGGATGATTCTTCCCACCGAGGTTTTAAACCTGAACGAACCTTTAAAAAAATTTCCTGTGCCATATTCGGGAGAATATCTGACCTTAATTCACTTGATCAATGACAAAAAATAAAACCGTTCGATTCATTTTGATCGTATTGATTCTGGCCGCAATATCGGCCGCTTTGCAATTTTCTACCCCAAACATTGCCGATCCGGACGGGTTTTACCATATGGCTCACGCCAAAATATACGCCCAGCGCGGGGTTTTTTATTCCGATTTCCCTTGGACGCAGTTTTCGGTTATTAAAAATTTAAAAGCCGACATCTGGTACGGCTTCCATTTGTTTCTGGTTCCCTTCACCTTTATCAAAGACGGCATCCTTGGCCTTAAACTGGCCGGAGCGGCCATAACTTTTTTAACCTTGATTGGATTTTACTGGGTCCTGGCGCGGTTAAAAATAAAATGGCCGGCGTTATGGGTGATTATTTTTGTAATAATCTCGCCGGATGTGATGTATCGTTTGACCATGACCCGGCCCCACAATCTTTCGCTGGCCTTGGTCTTGATTACCTTCGCGTTTATGATGACGCGCGGCAAAAAATTTACTTTTGTGATCCTCGGTTTTTTATCGTCTTTTTTGCACATTGCCTTGGGCTGGTTGCCCTTATTCATTGCCGCAATTTCTAGTTTGATTTTGAAAACGCGCCGAGAACCCCCTGTTTGGAAAAATTTGATCTACCTAACCGCGGGGTCAATAATCGGCTTGGCCGCCCGCCCGCATCCTTTAGGCGCGCTAAAACTGGCCTACATTCAGGTGATTCAAATCATAATCGTAAAACTGCAAGGCCTGCCCCTAACCTTCGGCCGCGAATTAAGGCCGCCGACTTGGGATATGTTTTTAAGAAACACACGCGCAAAAAAACATATTTTTCTCGGCGCTGGCGGTCTCTTTGGTATTTTTCTTTATAACGATGTTGGTGGCTCGGCGCAGTTACGACATTTTTATAAGTTTCGGCATTATCGCGGCGGCCGCGGTTCTGACCCTATATTTAAACAATTTGGAACTTGGAAAAAAGAATGCGGTCTTATCCGTATTGATAATTGTGGTGGGTCTGGCCGGGCTAAATTCCATACCTCTCTTTAAAAAATATAACGATGTCGCCTGGGCGCCCGCTTTTTTAAAAGAATCGGCCTTGTGGCTCAAAGAAAATTCCCAACCCGGAGAAATTGTCTTCCACACCAACTGGGATCAGTTGGGGGCCTTGTTTTTTTGGAATCCAAACAATTACTACATCAACGGCATGGACCCGATTTTTATGTACGCCTACAATCCCTCGCTTTACTGGAAAAATCATTTTATGTTCACCACCGATATGGCCCACAATCAAACTTGCGGCAAAATTCGTTGCACCGCCGAAGAAGTCGAAGACACCACTAAGGTTTTAACAGAGGATTTCAAAGCGGGTTATGTGGTTTTAAGAAAAGCCCAAAACCCCAAAACATTCTTCTTTTGGGTAAAAGAAAATAAATTCCCTTTGGTTTTTGAAAACAAAACCGAAGCAGTGTTTAAAATTCCTTCTGCTGACGACAAATGATATAATTCCTTTTAGAAATTAGTAATTAGAAATTAGAAACTTTTGATATGCCTCACTACACTTTCGCCCTAAAAGAGAAAAAAGAAGTGGCCCGCGAAACCATGGCTTTTGTGTTTGAATACGGCAACCAGGAGTTTTCCTTTAGGCCGGGGCAGTTTGTGGATGTAACCCTGGAAAACCCCAAATATAAAGACGATCAAGGCATCACCCGGGCTTTTTCCATCGCCTCTTCGCCTTTGGACAATTACTTGATGGTAGCTACGCGGCTGACCGATAGCGCCATGAAAAAATCGCTGGCCGAATTGGAGCTGGGCCGCTTGGTGCATGTGGACGGACCCTTGGGCTCTTTTAAACTGCATACCGACAAGTCCGTTCCCGCCGTGATGTTAACCGGCGGCATCGGCATTACACCTTTTAGAAGCATTGTTAAAGACGCCACCGAACAAAATTCGGAACAAAAACTTTTACTGATATATTCCAACCGCGCGCCCGAAGACGCCGCTTTTGTGGCGGACTTAGAAGAATGGCGGGCCTACAACGCTAACTTTAATTTTGTGACCCGCTGGACCAAAGAAGACGGCCGCATAGACGAAAAATTTTTAAAACAGCATATAAAAAATCTGGCCGCGCCCATATACTATGTGGCCGGCCCGCCCGGCATGGTTGCCGGCACCACCCAACTTTTAATAGAAATCGGCGTCAAAGAAGACAATATCCGCTTTGAAGAGTTCGCTGGCTATTAGATTTTAAGATAACGCCGCATGGCGATCAAGCTGGAAATAACGCCCAGAGCCACGCCCACCAGCGTTTGCAGCAAAAATATCTGGAAAAAATTATTTTTAAAATAGACAGCTAAATCTATTCCGCTCAAAAACGCCGAGACCTTGGGCGAAACAAAAAGCACGCTGGGATAAAAAATTATGGTGGTCAAAAGCGAGGCCGCCAAGCCGTGCAAAATTCCTTCCACAATGAACGGTCCGCGGATATACCAATTGGACGCGCCCACCAAACGCATCACGCCAATCTCTTCGCGTAAAGAATAAATGGTTATCCGAATGGTGTTGAAAGTAACCAAAACCGCCACTATGGCCAGCACCAAAATAGCGGCCAAACCCGACCTTCTTACAGTGGCTAGAATACTGGAAAGTTTTTCTATAACTTTTTGGTTCTGGCGGTAGTTAACGGTATCCACCAGACCAGCGAACCTGGAACTTTCCAAAAAAGAAGCGACGGATTCGTAATCGTCTATAACTTTAGCCCTGATGTTTAACGAGGCCTCCAGGGGATTACCACCCAATTCCTCCAGCGACTTAATTATTAAAGGATTGTTCTGATGCCCTTCCTGAAATTTGGCTAGGGCCTCTTCCCTGGAAACATATTCCACTCCTTTAACATCCGACAAGCCCTCCAGTTCCGATTTTATTTTCAAAATATCGCTTGCGGGGGTTTCCAGTTTAAAATAAACCGAAATATCAACCTTGTCTTCCAGATCGCTCAAAATGCTTCCGGCCACGACCGAAATTAAAAACAGGCCGGTAATAAGCCCCAGCGTTATAACCATAACGCCGATAGTGGCCGTGGATATCCAGCGATTGCGCCAAAAAGAATTGAGACCTGATTTAATTACTCTTTTTAATGCTGTTAAAATCTTCTCCTTCATTAAAGTTTAGAAATTAGATATTAGAAATTAGAAATTTTTAAATTAGGTATTTGCCTTTCTCATCATCCTTAATAATCCGTCCTTTGTCCATAAGCACCACCCGCCGCTCCAGATTATTAACGATATTATTGTCGTGCGTGGCCAAAATTACCGTGGCGCCCAGTTCGTTGATTTTTAATAAAAGGTTAATTACTTCCCAAGTGTTTACGGGATCCAAGTTGCCGGTGGGTTCGTCGGCCACCAAAATATCGGGGCGATGCACCAAAGCCCGGCCAATGGCCACCCGTTGCCTCTCGCCGCCCGAAAGCTGGTGAGGAAACTGGCCGGCTTTGCCTTCCAGGCCCACCAAACTCAAAACCTGCGGCACATCTTCCATTATTTCCAAGTCGTGCTTGCCCGCCACCTCCATGGCAAAAGCGATGTTTTCGTAAACGGTTTTTGTGGCCAGCAGTTTGTAATCCTGAAAAACCGTGCCGATTTTTCTTCTTAAATAAGGCAGTTCCTGGTGGCTTAAAGAATTTATAGAAACATCCCCAACGATTATTTCGCCCATGGTGGGTGGTTCCTCGCCTATAAGCAAACGCAACAAAGTTGATTTCCCCGCCCCGGAAGACCCCACTAAAGATATGAATTCTTTTGATTTAATTATCAAATTGACATTTTCCAGCGCCACCATGTGGGGAGAATAGATTTTGGAAATGTTTTTAAAGTGAATCATCTGTAGAAATATCAAAATCCTAAGCTCAAATGTCAAATCAAATCCAAATATCTAAATGACAATTTTTTGGATTTTAGGTTTAGACATTTGTTTGTCATTTGGATTTAGTCATTTGACATTTTCAACTCGGCTTCAATAAATTCTCCCAGGTTTCCCTCCAGCACATTTTCGGCCTGCGTGGTCTCATAACCCGTACGGTGATCTTTCACCATTTTATAAGGATTAAGCACATAAGAACGAATTTGGTGCCCCCATTCTATGGGAATGGCGCCGCCCTTTAGTTCGGCCACGGTATGTTTATGCTCGTTGTCCAGCCGTTGTTGCAATTTAGCATAAAGCAGTTTCATGGCCCGGTCCTTGTTGGCGCCCTGCGACCGTTCGGCCTGCGAGGTTGTTACCAAACCCGTGGGCAAATGGGTTAGACGAATCGCCGATTCGGTTTTGTTTACATACTGCCCGCCCGGCCCGCCGGCTTTGTAAGTGTCGGTTTTAATATCCTGTGGCCGTATTTCTATGGCCGAAACATCTTCCAGTTCGGGCAGAACCTCCACCAAGGCAAACGAGGTGTGACGCAACCCCTGCGAAGAAAACGGCGAAATCCTGACCAAGCGGTGGACGCCGTTTTCTCGTTTTAAATAACCGTAAGCGTATTTTCCCTTAATTTCTATTATAGCATTTTTAAGACCGGCTTCCTGCCCCGCCGTTACCGCTAAAACCCGCGCCTTAAAACCCTGCTTTTCACAATATCTTAAATACATCCGCAAAAGCATTTCCACCCAATCCTGCGCGTCTGTGCCGCCGGCGCCGGAATATACGGTAACAACGGCGTTGCTTTTGTCGTATGGCCCCGAAAGATAAACTAGCGTTTCTTCTTGGTCTATTTTTTGGGCCAGTCCTTCCAGTGACCTTGTAAATTCCTTTAACAAAGATCCGTCCGTATTTTCTTGCGAAAATAAATCAGCCACCTCGGATAAATGCTTAACATCGGCTTGATAATTTTCCCATTTTTCCCCGATCTCTTTCAAATGCCCCAGTTCTTGGCTTACTTTTTGGGACTCCAGGCAATTTTGCCAAAAACCCGGCTCGGCCATCTTTTTTTCCAGTTCTTTGATTCTGTTTTTCTTTTGAGCCAAGTCAAAGACAGTCCGCCAAATGGCGGATTTTATCTTGTAAGCCCAGCAGTTTTTCTTTAAGTTCGGGA
>JACPHE010000038.1 GCA_016188765.1 Parcubacteria group bacterium
ATCTCCGTCCGGCTTTGCCGGCGCCGGCGATAATGCGGTTGGAATTTTTGGGATCCACCCATAAGGCCCTCAACTTTTTTTTTTTTTTTAGTTTGCGCACCTGCCAAAACTTGCCGCCGTCTTTGGCGCTGTATACCAGATTGTTGGCCGAAGCATAAATCTCACGCCCTGTGTTGGCCAAGGCAGCGTCCAAAACCGGCAATGATTCCTGCGGGAATATGACCTCAACCGGTTGCCAATCAATGCCAAAATTGCGCGATTTTAACAAACCGAATCCGGTAGCCAGATACACCTCGCCGGTGTCTTGATCATAAACCAACGCTTGAATGTTTCTCGCCCCGTTAAAATTGTTAAGTCCTTCGGTTTCATCTATCCAGTTGGCGCCGCCGTCGCTCGAACTAAAAACCCCGCCGTTAAATGTGGTCACCAGCATCTGGCCGGTGTTTCTGGGGTTTATTAGAATATAACTGATGGCTTGTCCAAATTCCTGGGCCAAGCGCCAGGTCTCGCCGTAATCCACGCTTTTTAATAAAACGCCTTCGCCTGTTCCGGCCCAGACAACTTTAGAATTTTTAGGGTCAACCTCAACGGCAAACACCGAATAATTGGGCTTGGGCGTAACATATACATCTTTAAAAGAAAGCCCGCCGTCTTCGGTTTTTAGCACATGGCCATAGTCATCTTGAAATACGGCCAGATAAAACCGGTCTGGAATTTTTTTGCCATAGTCGGGTAGCCCGGGATCCACGGCCACCGATTGAACATCAGCTCGCGGTTTTAAGATCCCGTTTCTGTCTTCCAGTTTATGCCAGACCTCGCCCCCATCCACGCTTTTTAAAACGCTATTGTTTAAAGTGGCGGCATATAAAATTCGCGGATCTTTGGGATTCTGCTTAATATCAACAATATCCAGCCGGTTTATATTGCCGCCCTCGGCCAAAGCCCCAAACCTGCGCCAAGTCGCGCCCTTGTCCAAACTAATGAAAAAACCCCCTTGAGGCGTCAAAACATCGCCAAAATAAGTGCCGCCAATGATAGTCAGCACAGCCGCCACCGCCACAAAAAAGAGAATTGCTTTTACCGCTTGTTGCATAATTCGTCTGCGAGCGTAGCGAGTAGCTACGAATTATAGCCCTGTTAGTGAATTTCCGATTTGTTTTTTTGACCCCGAAGGGGTCTTTCGGAAATTCTACTACGGGGCATGATTTTAAATATTCAACAGTAGATTCTCCAAAGCCAGCCGGGGGTTGATATTGGTGTTAACAAGCTGATCCTTTAATCCGGCCACCGCGGCTATGGTTTTGACTTCTTTTGGACTTCCTCCCTCCAACATCTTAATTCTCAAGTTCAACATCCAATCGTCCAAAACATCGGCCGCGTTTTCTTTTTTGGATATAACCTCGGCCAAGTCAAACCTTGCCCCCACGGAAAGCTGGTCCAATTGTTCCAGTTTATTAAGAATTATATCATCTTTCGGGTTTAACGGCCTTAAAGAATTTTCCACGCCCGAAAACGGCAAAGCCACCGCTCGAGAAATTATGGTGGCGGGAATATTTTTTGTGGAAACCGCCAGAATAAAAATAATGGTTTGGCCTGCCGGCTCCTCCAATGTTTTTAAAAGCGCGTTCCAACCCTCTTCGTTTAAATGTTGGGCGTCTGTTATAAAAATTCCCTTGGTGTTTAAGGCCAGGGGCGTTTGAGACGCGAATTTTCTTAACTTGGCAATTTGAGACACAGTGATATCTTTCTTGCCTTCCTCTTTTTGAATAAAAAGAGTGTCGGGATGTTTTTCAGCTTTGATGCTTAAGGCCCATTGGGGCTGGTTTAACCGAGCCAAAAAACTCTTGGCCGTTTCTTTTTGAAACACAACATCCCGGCCGTGAAACAAAAAAGCGTTAGGAAATTTGTTGTTTTTAATTACTAGATCTAAGTATCTTAGTTGACGGTCGTACATATTAGAAATATCATCTTGAGCGACTTCAAGGAGGTTTATCACCCTTAGCAAAGAAAGAAAAATATCGTTCCGAGCTGCCTCATGGAGATGACCGAGAATCTAGTTGAGAGGACTCCATGCCGGCTGCGAGGAATGATATTTTTCGAAAAAATCATCTTTTAGCAAACAACGCTCTTTTATATAGTTCCAAATTTTCCAACGCAATCCCCGTGCCCTTAACCACCGAAAACAAGGGTTCGTCGGCCACATAGCAAGGCACGCCCGTTTCTTGGGTGATCAAACTGTCTATGTTTTTTAAAAGAGCCGTGCCGCCCGAAAGTATCATGCCTTTATCCATCACATCGGCCGCCAATTCCGGCGGGGTCTCCTGCAAGACCTTTTTAACCGCCTTAACTATTTCGCCTAAGGTATCTTTAATCGCTTTAGGAATTTCGTTGGAGTGGAGTTCTATGGTTTTGGGCAGCCCGGCCACCAAATCGCGCCCGCGAATTTCTAAAATCTCTTCTTCTTTTTGAGGGATAGCCGAGCCGATGGTTATTTTAATTTGTTCGGCGGTGCGCTCGCCCACAGCTAAATTATGTATCTTGTGGATATAATTTTGAATAGCCGCGTCAATGGCGTTCCCGCCCACCCGAGCCGAAGCCCAGGCCACAATGCCGCCTAAAGCGATCACCGCCACCTCGGTGGTGCCGCCGCCGATGTCTATTATCATATTGCCCGAGGGCTCGTTGATGGGTATGCCCGCCCCCAAGGCCGCCAGTATCGGCTCTTTGACCACATAGGCCGCCTTGGCCCCGGCCTTGAGCGTGGCTTCCACCACCGCCCGCCTTTCGGTAGAAGTGATGCCAGCCGGCACCGCCACCATCACCTCGGGCCTGAAAAAACTAAAACGGCCCGTTATTTTTTTAATAAAATGGCGGATCATGGCTTCGGTAATGCGGTAATCGGCAATTACGCCTTCTCTTACCGGACGCACCGCGATGATGGTTTCGGGCGTGCGGCCGATCATTTCTTTGGCCTCGCGCCCCACCGCCATAATCCGGTTGTCGTCCAAAGTCACCGCCACCACCGATGGCTCGTTAATAACAATTCCCTTAGGCGGCACAAACACCAGCGTATTGGCCGTGCCTAAATCAATGCCTATCTTGGTTGCCATACGCGATTATGTTAGCACCGCCCTAATATTTTTCAAATATAAAATGTGCAACACTGGGTGTTGCACATGGGAATCTGAATAAAAAAGCCCCGCCTGCGTTTTTGCAGGCGGGGTTTGTGATTGAAGTTCCACTTCAATCCGGTGTTACTGCCCCCTGACAACCGTGCCAGACAACGGATACTGCTTGAGATACTCCGCCGGTTGCAGAAGGACGGCAACCCCATCGGCCTGGGGAAAAATGATCACATCCAGCCGGGCTCGCAAACCCTCATGCGAGCCAAAGAACGATCGATAGGCCACCGAGCGGTCGTTGAGCATCTGATCGGCCGAGATGACTTCTATCAAACCATAATCGCGGGTTAAAAAAAGAAAACTCCGTTCGTCCTCCACTTTGATAACTGTGCCTTCGATTGACTTCCGGAAACCGATGAACTTGCTTCGAGGATCGTAGCCGACCATGATCGTCCCAGAATCCTTCTCGGAGAAGTATCGGACAAGGCGATATATTCCTGGAGCTCCGTGATCACTCACGGTAAGCGTGTCCCTTCTCTCGCCATGAGCGATTTCAACCTGAAAACTGTTGGTCTGAAGCGGACCCTTGAGAGTCCCGTAATAGAGCCGGATCCTCTCCGGCCCAGTGCCATCGATGGCGGACACCTCGCGGACATAACCCTCGGCCAAACACTGTGAGTAAGAAGCATCCGGAGAAGGGTTAACCCTCTCGCTCCACGGATACTCATCCGCCCGGACCTCGGCCGCGACCGAAATCGCGACCACAACCACGAACAGCATGACCATGTACTTCACAGCACACCTCCTTTGGTGAAAATCGTGATGAGACCAGACAACGACACGACAGTTGTCAGAATAAAACATGCCACAATGAGAACCCCCTGCAGAAGCTGATCTACTGGGGCCTGCTGAATACATATCCGGCACATTCCACACCTCCTAGAAACGAGTGAAAATCTTAAGGAACCACCCATATTCTGTATATGTTAATGATATCATACTGGGCTATATTTTGTCAATAGTGCGGATTTGAGCCAAATATGCTACATTTAGCACGCAAAAATGACCCCGGTAGTAGAATTTCCAAGGGATTTTTGTATTATTTCCCTCAAAATCTTTGGCAATATTATCGGGGCAGAGGTAAAATAAACCAAAATGATTTCTAGAAAATCCCAAAAAGATAATTGGAAATTCACTAACCGGGTATGAGCCGTAAAACCCGCCGAATACTCTTTGTTTTGGCTGTATTGGCCTTTATGGTCCTGGGTTTTGTAGTAATCGCCTATGCTCAAGGTTACCGCTGGGATTTTAAGGCCAAGCGGTTGTTGCTTTCCGGGGCCATCTATTTGGAAACCATAACCCCCGAAGACGCCCAAATTACAATCAACGCCAAATCCGCCCACAAAACCACGGCCGCTTTGATAAAAAATCTGCTGCCGTTAAGAAGATACAAAGCCCTTGTTGCCAAAGAGGGTTATCTGCCCTGGGAAAAAGAGTTTGAAATCGCGCCCGGCTTGGTGGCCGGAGCCGAGACCATTGTTCTTTTTCCCGAAAAGTTAAACGCCCAAACAATCTGGCCCGATCCGGCTATAACCGAATTTAGCGTCTCGCCCGACCAAAAATACATCGCGGCCAAAACTGGCCCGTCCCGACTTATAATAAGAGATCTGTCGCGACCAGACGCAACAACGGCTCCCATAAATTTTACCGATAAAAGAAAAACCATCGCGGTTGGATTTTTAAAAAACAATCGGGGCTGGTCGGCCGAGTCCAAAAAATTAATATTCTACCGCGATATATCTGCTCGCCGACTATGGTACATCTGGGACGATGCAAAGGGTCTCGCCGACCTCACCTCGCTTTACGAAAGGCAAATTGTGATCAAACAAGCCAGCGTATCGCCCTTGCCTGCCAAATTTACGGCCTCAAAAATTGTTTGGTTTGGCGGCGGCAATAATCTGCTCGCGCTTATAAATAACAATCTTTTTAACCTGGATCTTTCAAATGGGACCGTAACCGACCTTAAGTTAAACGAGGTTATTGATTTTGACAGTTATGAAAACAAAATAGCCATTCTTAAAAAACCAGATATTTTGCTTTTTATTGATTCGGCCGTAGATAATATTTCGGTCTTGGGACAAGCCAAATTCGCCCCCCAAAAAATATTATTCTCTCCCCAAGGCGACAAGATCGCCTATGCCAATAGCACTTCTTTGGGCGTGTTTTGGCTAAAAGAAACTTCTAGACAGCCATTGAAAAAAGCCAACGATCAAGAGGTGGTTTACAATTCTAATGGCCAGATTTTGGAAACATTCTGGCATCGCTACGGCGAGCATCTGCTATTTTTGGAAAACCAAAAACTAAAAACGGCCGAACTGGACGCTCGGCCGCCGTTAAACACCGCCACTTGGAACGAGACAATTTCCGACATTAGTTATCTATCCGCCGATTCCAAGTTATTTATCCTGGAAAGCGGAGCGGTAAAATCAGTGGAGGGAGAATTTTAACGTTTGGAGAATTGTGGCGCTCTACGGGCCTTCTTAAGACCGTACTTGCGGCGTTCCTTTTCGCGGGGATCGCGGGAAAGGAGGCCTGATTTTTTTAACTTTTTTCTAAAGTTCTGATCAAATTTTATTAAGGCCCTGGCCGCGCCCAAACGAATGGCCTCGGCTTGAGCCCTAATACCGCCACCATTAACTTTAACCGAAACCTTAAAATGATCCGAGGCCTTTAAGCGATTCAACGACTCCAGGGCTGTTTCGGTTAAATGAACCTCTCTAAAATAATCCTTGAGGGTCTTATTGTTAACCGTGAAATTGCCTTCGGCGGCTGAATCCTTGGGGTTTGCGGTAAATATCCTGACCCGGGCCACCGATCTTTTGCGGCGGCCGATGCCTTCAAAATATCTCTTGGAATCCTTTCTGTCGGACGCAAAAGCAAACGAGTCCTCTTTGGTTTCGCCAATTACGACCGGTGTCTCTATCGTCTCTTGGTTTATGGTTTTAGCCGGCATATGTTTATTTATTTGATTGCCCCTTTATACAGTTTTAAATTTCTTATAAATTTATCGCGCAGCCGGTTTTTAGGCAACATGCCGTAAACCGCCCGCCTAAAAACCTCGCGGGAATCCAGAGCCATGTATTCCTTAAGAGTTCTGGATTTTATCCCGCCGGGATAACCGCTGTGCCGGTAATATATTTTACCTTCCATTTTATTTCCCGTGAATTTTAGTTTTTCGGTATTATAGACAGTTACTTTCCGGGCTAGATCGGGCAAATGATGAGAAAAATCGGCGCCGTCTTTGCCGCGCAAAACTACAGCCACGCGAGTCGCAAGACGACCTAAAATCTCTCCATTCGCGTTGAACTCATAAGTTTTTGATTCTTTTGATCCCATGTTGAAATATCTAATGTCTAAACCCAAATGTCTAATCAATGCCTAATGATTAAATGACAAATTATTTTTTGATATTTGAGCTTTGAAATTTATTTGTCATTTGGATTTTGGGATTTGTCATTTAGACAAGTTCTATGTAGCACATTCTCGCTCCGTCTTTTCTTATTTCGCCCAGTTTTATGATTCTGGTATAACCGCCCTGGCGGGATTGGTATTTTGGCCCGATGTCTTTAATAATTTTGGCCACCGACTTGGGCGGCAAAAACTTGGCTAACATTCTGATATTGGCCAAACCGCCTTTTTTGGCTTTGGTAATTAATGGAGCTATAACCTTGGCCAAATCCTTGGCCTTGGCTTGGGTGGTTCTAATTCTGCCGCGGTCAATCAAAGCCACCGACAAACTTTTTAACAGCGCCTTTCTAACCTTCTTGACCCGGCCGAATTTTCTGCCTTTTCGATTTTGATGCTTCATGGCTTTACGAAGTACTAATTTTTACGAATATACGAACCGGCTTGCTGAATTAAGTTCGTAAATTCGTATTGATTCGTATTTCGTAAATTTTATTCTGATTTTTTGGATTTTCTAACTTTCTTAACCGGCTTTTCTTCTTCAGCCGGAATTTCTATGCTGCCCAAAATTTTAATGTGATCGTCCAAAATATCAACCGCCTTTTTAAAGGCCTCCTCGGGCCTGATGGAACCGTCGGTCTCGATTTCAAAAACCAATTTGTTAAAATCAGTGCGGTCGCCCACGCGCATATTTTCCGCGCTAAATTTAACCTTGCGGATAGGCGTGTAAATAGCATCCAGGGCAATGCTGCCTATGGCTATTTTGTCTTTACGGCGCCGCTCCACCGGTTCATAACCCACGCCGGGTGAAATCTCGGCTTCAATTGCTAAAACGGCCTTTTTGTCGGTTAAAGTGGCGATGTAGGCATCGGGATTAACAATTTCAACCTCGCCCGCCGCCGTCTCAAAATCGGCCGCGGTAACTTTTTTTTCGCCTTTGGCTGAAAGCTTGATGCTAACGGCCTCATCTTTATAAAGTTTAAATCTTACCTGTTTTAGGTTTAACAATATATGGATCACATCTTCCATCACATTGGGCAAGGTGGAAAATTCATGGTCCGCTCCCGCAATTTTTACAGTGGTAATGGCCGAACCCGGGATTGAAGACAATAAAACCCGCCGCAAGGCGTTGCCCAAAGTAGTGCCGTAACCGGGATAAAGAGAATCAACCTCTATAACGGCCAAGTGGCCTTCTTTTTTAACTATCTTGGGCGACTGGGGCAGTGAAAATTTTTGCATATGTTTGTGACCGTCCAGGTTGACCCCGCCTGGGCGGGACTAGCTGGATCGGAATTATATTATGCGATGCTAATTTACGAATTCATGCGAATCCACAAATAAATTCATTCGTGTCATTCGCTCGCCTCTCGCCTCGTCTCCGACGAGTCGGAGCGGGCGCTATCGCTTTGGCGAAGCGGGCACGAATTCGTATATTGGTGTCGCGCTTACCTTGAATAATAAGCCAAAACCTTAGAAACATCCACCGGTAATTCGGCCAGAAAATCTTTATCGGGCAGGGTTAAAATCTTAGCTGAAAGTTTTTCTTTATCCAGTTCCAACCACTTGGGCGGATTAAACTTTTTTAAAATTGTTTTGGTGTCGGCAAAAATCTTTTTGGTTTTGCTGGAATCCTTAATATCAACTTGATCTCCGGGTTTAACCGAATACGAAGGCGAATAAACTTTCTTACCGCTTACCATAATATGGCCATGATTAACCAATTGGCGGGCGGCGCGCCGGGAAGAAGCCAAACCGATCCTGAACACGATATTGTCTAAACGCCTTTCTAAAAGCTCCATCATTATCTGCGGGGTAACGCCCCTTTTTTTGGAAGCAAAATCAAAGTATTTTCTAAATTGTTTTTCCCTGACTCCGTAAATCAATTTAAGTTTTTGTTTTTCGGCCATTTGGCCGCCGAATTCCGACACGCGCCGCCTTAAGGACTTACCGTGCTGGCCCGGCGGATAGGGTTTGCGAACCAGACCGCATTTGGCGGAATCACAAACCTTATAGCCCAGCCGTCTACATTTTTTGCAAGTTAGTTGATACATGATTTTATGTCCTTCTGGGTTTGGGCGGTTTAGGGCCGTTATGCGGTATCGGGGTAATATCTTTGATTGAAGTAATATTAAGCCCTTGCCCCACCAAAGCCCTCACCGCGGCTTCCCGTCCCGAACCGATGCCTCTTACCAAAACAGCCACATCCTTTAAGCCAACCTTTCTCATTTTCTCGCCCAAGGTTTCGATAACCCTATTGGCGGCGTAAGGAGTCGCCTTTTTAGGACCTTTAAAACCCAAAGCGCCAGCCGAGGATTGGGCAATTAAATTGCCGCTATCATCAGTTAAACTTATAAGAGTATTATTGTAACTGGCCTGAATATAGACCCGACCCTGGCCCACGGCGCCACGGCGTCCGGTTGAGACCGGCGCTTTATCTTTGCCATCGGACGATTTCTCGGCCGCGGCGTCTTCTTTTTGGATGATTCTTTTCTTGCCCATCCTTCGCTCCCCGCTTCGCTTGAGCTACGGATGGCAAGCCATTTTTTTAAGGAACACCATTCGACACATTCTGGCGAAGGATGTCCTTCCGTAGCTTTAGCGAAGGAGGACTACATTATTAGTTTTAGGTTTTCTGCGCTGCTGGTTTTCTGCCCGAACCCATTGTTTTTCTGACATTGCCGCGGCGGGTGCGGTTATTGGTTTTAGTTTGCTGGCCTCTGACCGGCAAGCCCCGGATATGCCTGACGCCCTGATAACTGCCAATATCTTTTTTCCGTTTAATGTTTTGGGTTATTTCTCTTTTTAGCTCGCCTTCTATTTTAAAATTTTTCTCCATGTAATCCTTTATTTTATTGGCCTCGTCCGAGGTTATATCCTTAGCCCGCTTGTCGGGACTTATTTTGGTGGCCTTTAAAATTTCACCCGACAAGGTCCGCCCCACGCCAAAAATATAGGTTAAAGCTATCTCTACTCTTTTGTTGTCTGGAATGTTAATGCCGGCAATCCTCATAATAAATAATCCCAATCTACGAATTGTATCCTAATGCTCCGAATAAAGATTCATTTGGGGCATTGGGATAAATTCGGATTATTAGGATTATGTTAAGCGCCTTGGCGTTGTTTATGCTTCGGCGTAACACAAATAATATAAACCCGACCATTGCGCCGAACTATTTTGCACTTGTTGCAAATTTTCTTGACCGACGGTTGAACCTTCATCGCTTCGCTCAAATTTAAAATTTAAAATTAAAAGTTCAAAATTGCGGTGTCCCTTCGGGACTATATATAGTCGCCTTCGGCGACACCTAAATTTTTAATTTTGCATTTTTAATTTTAATTTATCTTCCGCGATACACTATCCTCCCCCTTTTAGGATCATAGGGCGAAAATTCCATACTGACCCGATCGCCCGGAAGAATCCGAATAAAATTTAGCCGCATCTTGCCTGAAAGATGGGCTAAAACCTCTGTGCCATCGTCCAATCGCACCTTAAACATAGCGCTCGGAAGGGATTCTGTTACCACCCCCTCCTTGCGGATAGCGTCTTTTTTCATTATTTAGTAACGAAAAGAGTATAACAAGTCCAATTTAATGAGTCAATGCCGGTTTTTGACAATAAAAAAACGGATGCTGGTTTTAGCCAACACCCGCCGAAATCCAAACCTTTCTTGATTGAAGTCCGACTTCAATCATTACAATCCTTTTATGCTTATTTTGACCCTATCGTTGTTAGCGGGCACACTGCGCACCCAGAAAGGCCACATGCCAACTTCCACCCGTTCCACATCTTTATAAGACAAAAGAATGCTTTTAATTTCTTTTTCTTTTTTCTTTAAAATGGATTTTTTGAATTCTTCGGTATCAAATTTATTGATGGTGTCGTATTTAATGTTAAGCGTCGCCAAGACCGTGCCCTTTTGGTAATCCACCACCGGCGGTTTTAAGAAAGAAATCTCTTTGGATCCGGCCAACAGCAGTTTATTCTCTTCTAAATTAGCCCCGATCTTGGTGTTCATATAACTTTCCAGATCTTCGGTTTTAAAAACAACGGCCCGCGCCACCATCTTTACGGTAGCGGTAAATTTATCGGCCGCGCCGCCTACTTCGGGGCTTACGGAGCTATCGGCCAGTTCTTCGTTATAGGCCTCGGACCATAACTGAAAACCGGCCGGCAGGTCGTTCTTGAACCCATTAAACTGGGGCCTTATTTTTTCTTTAAGCTCGTTATAGGCCTTGGTTGCATCATCGTTAGAAACGATTTTAGAACCATCGGAACCGCCACCGATTATGGGCGAATCGGAAACGGCATAAATTTTATCGCCCCGCGCCGTGCCTTTTAAAGCCGGCATCGTAAACTTAGATGGGCCGACATTATAACTATCTCCGGCTTCGGCCGCCACCAGCTCGGCCTGGGTTTGGCCGGGTATTATTTTCCCGTCTTTTTTTGTGTACCCCGGAACACTCACACTTTTGGTTGTCCAAAAAATTTTCCCATTTTCGGCCTGGAACCTGGAAGCGACAAAATTTTGCGCCTGCGAAGAATAAGCGTTATATATTGTTATCTTGCCCCTGGCTTTTCCGGAAACATCTTGGGCCCCGGTAGCCGTAAACTCACCGTTTAACGATTTTTCTAAAGTTAAAAGCTCACCCGGAATAACATTTTTTCCAAAATCGGCTCGCGAGGCCGAACCAGAAATTAAAATTTCAACCGTCTCGCCTCGCGTCTCCCGCACCGGATAAATAATCACATCAGCCCGGGGCAAAGTTCGGCCGAAAACAACAAAGCCCAAAACCAGAGCCACCAATACCGTGCCGCCCACAAAAATCGCGGGGCTCAACTTAAAGGGCCAAAACTTTCTATTGCGGTTAATATGGCCCAGTTCGTTAAATACACTGACTTTGGATCTTTCTTCTCTATATGATTTAAGAAAACCGGCTCCGATTTCACCCTTGCTTTTATTTTTTAAAAAATTTTCGCTTTTCTTGGCGGACAACCCTTTTGCGGATAGTTTTGCCGAAACAGCAGCTGATTTGGCTCCGGCTAGTTTGGGAATATTTTTTTTGGATTCAGCCGAGACCGGTATACCTCTTTTTCGCGCCACAATATCGCTGATGCGGCCGGAACCAACCACGGCCGGGGTAACCGCCAAACCCGCGCCGCCTGTTTGCCCCGAAACCGCCAGCCCGGCTCTTTCAGCAAAGATTCTGCCCATAAGATCGCTGGTAACAATGGTCAAATTTTTGCCGACTTCGTCCCCCGCCTCTTTTATTAAATGAGCGTCAACAATGTTTTGAAGAATTCTAGCGCCTGTTGGCACCACTAAGTCCAAATTCTCGGTTTCGGAACTGTTTATTTTTTGAATAACGGACTGTATGTCTTCGTCTAGGTCAATATATATATTCTCCTTCATGAAGTATGAAAAATTATTAAGGTTTTATTTACCGCTTATCGCTAATATAATACAACTTTATCCTTTATTCCACAACTGCGCGAATCCTGCGGATGCCGGTGGATGAGGATTCTTCTTTTACTATACGGAACCTGCCAATCTCACCCGTGCTTTTTACATGCGGCCCGCCACATAGTTCCCGACTAAAAGAGTTGATTGAATAAACTTTAACCTCTTCGGGATAATTGCCTTGGTAAAAAAATAACGCGCCGGATTTTTTGGCTTCTTCCAAAGGCATTTTTTGGATAATAACTGGGTAATCCTTTTTGATGGCCTCGTTGACTAAATCCTCCACCTTGCTGATTTCTTCGGGAGTTAATTTTCTATCAAACACAAAATCAAACCTCGTCCGTTCCGCGGTGATATCCGAGCCGCGTTGTTCAACTTTGTCGCCCAAAACTTTGTGGAGCGCGGCGTTTAAAAGATGCGTGGCCGTGTGCAGGCGGGTTTTTATTTCCATCTCGGCCGCGTTTGACGCGGTCAGATCACCCTCGGTAATTCCATGCCCGCCAAACTTTTTCTCCGCTCCCGCACGGGAAATCTCTTGGTGTTTTTGGAATTCGGCATCAAAATCTTCTCTACTCAAATTAGGACTTTTGTCTTTGATGACTTCATAAGGAAGACCATAACTCTCGTAGAGTTTGAAAGCCGAATGAGCGTCAACAGTCGACAATTTTTCCAACTCTTTCATGCCTCTGGTCAACGCTCTGGAAAATTGGCTGTTTTCTTTATCAAATACTTCCAGAATCAACGACTTATCCAACTCCTTGTAAAAGCCACCGTACAGATCAACGATGACTAAGATTAAACTTCTCAAATCCACCTTTTGACCATAAACCATCACCCGCCTCATCAGCCGGCGCAAAACATAGCCGGATTCTTTGTTGGACGGTCTGACGCCGTCGGCAATCAAAAAGACCGCGCCGCGAATATGATCGGTGATAATTCTTTTCTTTTTTTCTTCAAAATCATTCGGCAATTGCGAGATTATTGGTTCAAAAAGATCGGTTTCAAATATATTTTTCTTTCTCTGAACCGCCACCGCTAACCGTTCCAAGCCCATACCAGTATCTACCCCCGAAACCTTGAGCGGGATCAGTTCCGATTTAATTTCCGCGTTGTTCCGCGTTAAGTCCGCGTCGGTCCGCGTTTTACAGTAATATTCGTTAAAGACAATATTCCAAATCTCTACGCCGTTGACATAAATTTCTGTGGTGGGGCCACACGGGCCTTCAATGCCGGTCGGGCCCCAAAAGTTATCTTTTCGGCCGAATTTTTTAATGTTGGTTATACCGAGCGATTTCCAAATTTCTTCGGATTCCGTATCTGCCGGAACGACTCGACCAAAGCCCTCTTGCCCTGAGTCCATCGAAGGGTCGAACACGCTGACATAATCAATCGCGAGACCCATTTCTTTGGCTATAAACTCGTGAGCATATTTGATTGCTTCTTCTTTAAAATAGCCGCCGAAAGAAAAATTCCCCAGCATTTCAAAAAATGTCAGATGACTGTCGTCGCCGACTTCATCTATATCCGAAGTGCGAAACGATTTTTGAATTGAAACCGTGTTTTTGGCGCCAAAGTCCTTGATTGGATCTTTCTCGCCCGTAAAATAGGGTTTGAATTGTTGCATCCCGGCCGTGGTCAAAAGCACCGAGGGATCGGCGGGAATAAGTGAACTTGATGAAACTATTTTATGTCCGCGATCTTGAAAAAACTTGAGAAACCTCTCGCGAATTTCTTGTGACTCCATTGTCTTTCTATACTAGCGAAAAAACAATAAAAATCAAACACTATTATGACTATAATGATCACTCATATATCCATACGGTGAGAAAACGATCGTTTTCTCACCGTATGCTAAATATCTTTCTTAGGTGAATCTCGTTATCTAACTCCGTAGCGGTAACAATTCTAACATGTGGCCTGATGTTGTAATATTCAATTAAATAATCAACTTCGTTCTGGCAGGGATATGGATGCACAAACACACTTTTTTGAAATTCGTAAAAACCAATCCGTTTTAAATTTTCTCTCAAAACATCTCGGGCCGCTCTTTTCTTTTCGGGGATATCAAATAAAACTATCCGCCATTTTTTGTCCCAGACCTCGGGTGTTTTAATTTCCATATTATCAATATTGAAAGTAATGATTTTATGTTGACCTTTCTCGGTTAACACCATGGTCAAAGAACCATCGGGATTTTCGCGTTCACGGATGAGTTTGGATTGGTATAAAGACCTGATAGCATCGGTTAGCGCTCGTTCATTTACTTTTTGCCATTCCCGTTGAGTTTCTTTAATCACCCTAAAATACTGCTTGGGTGATTTTGCCAAACTTAGCCCAATACCAGCGGCGACCAACAAAAGAACTTTCTGTTGATTTGGACCCAAACGATCAATTCTTTTTACGCCATCAGACATATAGATTATATTGATTATCATACCAATTATACTACAAATATACGGTGAGAATACGATCGTATTCTCACCGTATAGAGGAGATACTAGATAGATATATAAAAATACAAATCATATAAAAGATATACCAAATCAAAATAAAAAAGGAGATCGCGTTTTTTCGCAATCTCCCTTTGGCTTGGGCGAAGGTTGAACCTTCGTTCTACGATTACTTCTAAGCCCCAACCTTCTTAAGGCTGTTTGCCTGAACTGTTTTCTTCCTACTCTCCGGTGGCTGAATGGTGACATTGTTCATGTTACAGAACGCACCCTTCGGACGAAGCTCGTGGATACGAACAATCCTGCAAACAATTCCATGATAATCGACGTCATCACCCACATTTAGGGATTTAGCAGCATTGCGTACTTTCTCCAATTCACTGGCGGCCAGGTGAATCCGAAGAAGGTGACTTGCCTCCGTTAAGAAAAGATCTTCAGCCTTTTCTGGAGACAAGATCCCCAATCGAATAAGGATTTCTTTCTGTTTTGGCGTAGCTTCACGAGGTTTTCTAGCCATGGCTAGTTCCTTTCTTTTATATGGATATGGAATGAACAACTATACTAAGATAATACTATAGTGTGTTATTTATGTCAATAATCCCTCCGCCCACCAAGTCTTCGCCTTGATAAAACACTACCGACTGGCCGGGGGTGATGGCGCGGATGGGACTCTTAAAA
>JACPHE010000042.1 GCA_016188765.1 Parcubacteria group bacterium
ACGGAGAGGCCCTGCCTCAAACAGCTCAAATGGCCATAGACGAAGGCCGCCAAGCTGCCAAGATTATTTTATCTAAAATCCAAAACAAGCCCCCGCCTTTGTATCAACCGCTACCCAACCGCTATATCCTGCCCCTTGGCGGCAAATTCGCCTTGGCTGATTTGGGACGAATAAAAATAAAAGGATTTTTGGCCTGGATGCTTAAAGAATTGGTATTTTTGGATTACTTGCTGACAATTCTGTCGCCCCTAAAAGCCCTAACCCATTGGCTCAAAGCCGTGCGCCTATTTATCAAAAATGATTAGATATCGAGGTTGAATTTGCTACACACAGAGTTGACAAAAAAAGAATGCCAATGTTAGCATTTTGAAATAAAAAGGCGGTTCTTTTTTCAATTAAACGCGAGGAGGTGAAAATGGATAAGGTCAAAGTGCTCGTGGTAGAAGATAACCAACGGTGGCAAGACACTTTTGCCAGGAAGTTCGGTCAGGATTTCCAACTTCTCCAAGCCACAACTATTGAACAAGGAGAAGAGCTTTTTCTGGCCAATCCCGATATTGGGATTGTGGTCATGGATGCTTGCGTGCCAGGCGATGATCCCAACACCATGAACTTGGTCAAAAAAATCAGGGAAACATTTGTTGGTAAAATGATCGCGTCGTCTAGTGTGAAAGATTACAGAGAAATACTGATGGCTGCTGGGTGCAGTCATCAGTGTCCCAAAAATGATCTTTTTGAGAAATTCCCCGAACTCGCAAATGCTTAACCTAAAAGCCAACCTGAGATAATATCAAAAAGTTGGCTTTTTATTATTGATACTATCTACCTATTATCCTTCTACTATCATTTTCCCCATATAATCATTTCCATACGATCGTAGTATTATGAGTATATAGGTTTGTTATAGTAATATTAAGCTAGAAATACTGGGTTGTTATAAACACAAATATGAAAAAGGAGACGCTGCCCAAAATTATTTTAGAAAAATTATCCGAAGTGGGCGAATTAGCGCTGGACGGCCTGTTCCCTAAAAATCGCAGCGAAAGCGGGCTATGGAGAGAAATTTTGGGTTTGCCCACTGGCTACGAATTCTCAAGACAAACATTCTCCAACACCTTAAACCGCCTCAAACAACAAGGGTTGGTTAAAAACACCGGCGGCGGGCGCTATTCTTTTTGGCTGTTAACCCATAAAGGCCAAAATAAACTCAAATCGTATAACTACAACATCGTGCCAGCTAAAACAGATGGGATTCCCCGGCTGGTTATGTATGACATACCCGAAAATCACAGGAGAAAAAGAGATTGGCTGCGATCCGAACTAGCGGCCTGCGCCTATAGACAATTGCAAAGGAGTGTTTGGCTGGGCTATAGCCCCTTACCCCAAGCATTTATTGAATCGCTCAAAGATATGGGTCTAAAAAATAGTGTTCATATAGTCAGCATCCACCAAATGGGAACAATTACTACTGAATTTTAAATACTCATTATGTTACGATCGTATAATTATGAGTATATAGAAAAATCTAAAATCTCAGGTGCTCCAATATTAAAATTAGGCAGCCAAACAACAGTGGTGATCACAAACAAAAATTTAAAAACATACTAAAACGACAATAGTGTTTCTTAAGAACGACTAACGATAGCCGTAAATTCATCGGCTTTAAGCGAAGCGCCGCCCACCAAGGCGCCGTCTATGTAGGGCTCGCTTAAAAACCGCGGCGCGTTTGACGCGCTAATCGAACCGCCGTAAAGAAATCTTATTTTTTTGGACGACTCACCGAACATTTTAAAAGCCGCGTGCTTTAACTCACCTATTATTTGGTTGGACCTAGCGGGACTGTCCGGTTTGGCTCCGGGCGTGGTGCTGATGGCCCAAACCGGCTCGTAAGCCACAATCAACCGGTCTAAAGAAAACGAATCCAATCCTTCCGCCGTTTTTTTAAAACTGGCTAAGACCTCGTCGGCATGATCACCTTGTTGAAGCTCGCCCACGGCCGCTATCACATTAAAATCAGCCCCCAAAGCCGCTTTTATTTTTTTATTTACATCCGCGTCGCTTTCTCCAAAGTATCTTCGCCTTTCGGAATGCCCCGCCAAAACCCAGTTAACGCCAATATCTTTAAGCATGGCCAGAGAAATCTCTCCGGTATACCCGCCGGTTTTTTCCCAAAAAACATTCTGCGCGCCCCATTGAAAATGCTTGAACCTTTTAACCAATTCTTCCAAAAAAACAAACGGCGGCAACAACACCACTTTTTCAAAATGTTCCGGCTTCAAACCATAAGCCACGCCCGAAGCCAAAGCCACGGCCTCGTTAAGCGTGGGGGGGTTAAGTTTCCAGTTACCTACAATCAGTTTCAAGTTATTTGTTGATAGTTATAGTTTGCGGTTTATAGTTATAGTTAACTAAAACCAATAACCAATTAACCAAAACTAAAAACTTACAACCTAGAACTAAATTTTTATACTTCTCAAAAACTCGGCGGCTTCGTCCGGATCCACATCAATCACATCGCCACCCGTACCCAATTCAAATCCGCCCCACACGCCCAAGCGCGGATTTATTTCCAAATGCCAATGATAATAGTCGTATTCGTGATCGCGTTCGACCGGCGGCGTATGGATAAAAAAATTATAGGACGGATTGTTTAAACCATTGTATATTTTGGCCAAAGACACTCGCAAGGCCTCGGCAAAATTATTAAGTTCGTTACCACCAACTTCTTCAAAATAAGAACTGTGTTTTTTGGGAAATATTCTTACCTCGTAAGAAAATTTGGGCGCGTACGGAACCAGAGCCGCAAAATAATCATTTTCAAACACGATTCTTTTTTTCTCTTTAAGTTCCCAAGCCAATATATCGCAATGAACGCAACGGCCCCGTTCGGCTTGATATTTTTTAGAACCTTCCAAACTGCGCCGAATGTCGGAAGGCGTAAAAGGCAAAGCCATTATTTGAGCATGCGGGTGCGAAATGGAAGCGCCGGCCTCCCGACCATGGTTAAGCATTATAAGAATATAGTTAACGCAAGGTAACTTCTCTAACTCCAGATACCTTTCTTTAAACACGCCCGTGATTAGGCCAACATCGGCTGTTTTTAATTGCGCCAGTGATTTGCGGTGGTCTTTAAAAATAACCACTTCGTGATGGCCAGCAGCGTCATTTTTCGCATACGGACCGATTCTTTTTTCAAAACCGCAGTTTTCGCCCGAAACAATAGGAAACTTGTTTTTTACCGCTTGAACCGCCCAACCATGATCGCCGGCTCCATATGTTTTAATAATCGTGTTGCCATGTTCTTGCGGATTTTCAAAAGGACAAAGATTTATGGGGGTTTCCGAAGCGGCAACATGGCGCGATTTAAACGATTCCGGCCTTTTAGCCCGGCCGGTGGAAATTATGACCCAGTCACCGCTGACAGGATCTTGCCGCAGTTCCGAAATTTCTTTATTCATGCGATGCTAATCTACGAATGACATGCAAATTATACTAATGGATACACAAATACATTTTATTCGTATAATTATTCGTGTCATTCGCGCGAATTCGTATATTGGTATCGCGCTAATTATATTTTCCCGTCCTCAACCCCCACCATATTTTTACTGTTTCCCATAAAGCATTGATATAGCCCGACAACTTTACATGGCTTTGGGTATCATTTTCCCAGTAAACCGGAATAAGGCCTATTTTATAACCGAATTTTCGGGCGAGACCCAGCGCCTCCACATCAAAAGCCCAACGGTTAATAACGGCCTTGGAAAATATTTTTTGGGCTGCTTCGGCCGTGAAACCCTTAAAACCATTTTGAGTGTCCCAAATTCCTGGAACCACTAAAAACTGAATGAACAGATTGCCTAAATCGCCCAAGAGCCGTTTAAAACGCGACTGGGGAATGGCCTGCGTAGCCCCTACCACATCACGGTAATCGCGCGTGCCGATAACCACCTCAAAACCATCTTGAAATTTAGGCAGAAGTTTTTCTAAATGCTTAATGTCAGTGGAATTATCGGCATCGCTAAAGACCCTAATTTCGCCTTGGGCGGCCAGTATACCTTGGCGCGTCACAAAACCCTTGCCGTGATTTTCTTTATTGTTGATAATTTTTAAGTTGGGCCAGTCATTAGCAAAATTTTGAGCCACCTCGGCCGTTTTGTCTGTGGCGCCGTCTACAACCACCATGACTTCGTAAGTATAATTTTGAGCCAATAAGTATTCTTTTATTCTGTTTAGTGTTTGGGTAATTCTTTTTTCCTCGTTGTAAGCCGGAATAATAAGGGATAAATATACGCTCATAGATTCATTCTATCAAAACTAAGCAAAATAAAAAGCGGCCTCGGTTTTTTGCCAAGACCGCCTCAAAGTTATCTTACATAAAAAGGAATCTGTTCGGATTCATAAAGATTGATTCCACTAAATAGCGGCCGGATATTTTCTTCGTCCGGTACCGCCGGGTATTGAGAATATCGCCGTCGGATGTTTTTTACCGTGCAACAGAGAGTGTACACCCACATAATCACAACCGAGACAACCGTAAACACACATCCGGCGGCAAAACCATACCACCAACTAGCCCAATGAACTGGAATCAAATCCACGGTATATCACCTCCTTTATTTAAATTTATAGAACAAGTTTATTTAAAAAATATACTTTATAATTCAAAGTCGGTCAAGATAGGTCTGCAGAATCAAGGCGGCCGAGGATTCGTCTACCTTGATTGAATTCTCGCCAGCTATTTTAGAACTAAAAACCTCATTCACGGTTTCCACCGGCAGGCCGATACGGGCTTCCAGATCTTCGGCAAATTCAACAACCCTGGCGGCAAAATCATTTTTAGCGCCGTCAAAACTTATGGGCACACCCACGATTATTTTTTCTATCACTTCGGTTTCAACAATATCTGCCAAATTGTTGAGTAAGCCCGGCCCGTTCTCAATTGTTTTAAACGGCGTGGCGATTTTTAAGCGATCGTCCCCTTTGGCCAGCCCCAATCGTTTTTCACCGTAATCAATACCCAGATAATTCATGAGTATGTGGAGGCAGTTTTCCTGTTTTCGCCAGCGAGAGCTGTTTGAGTATTCGCGAAGCGAGGCGAGTTCTCGAGCCAGAAAATAGGAAAACTGCCGAAGCAATTAAATCGACAAATTAAACTATAAAAATAAAACAATTAAAGCCGCAATAAAAACCAAAAACTCAAATACGGCATAGGGGTGTAATTTAAGATAGATGTTACGAAACCAGTTGGGATCGCCATATTGTTCGGCCAACTCATCAATCTCATTGTGTTTCCATTTGTGAAACAACTTAAGAGGAAAACTTGGCCTATCCGGCGGCTGGTAGCGGTAAAGAAAGGTATAATAATCTTTGCCAAAAGGGTAAAGCCATCTGACGCCCCAGCCGATGCCGACGCTGTCGTGTATAAAGTGCCAGAGCGAACAGGTAGCAAACAAAATCGCCCAATGAAAGTCATAAAGCCAGATAAAAGATGTGCCCAGGGGTATATAAATCAGGGGGTAGTGAAAAATATCCCGATGCCGATGAATCTTATGCGCCGAGCCGTTTTTTAAGACATAAATGAAAAAATCCAAGTCCATTAGCACCGAAAACACAACTCCGGCCATTACAAAATCGGCCTGAAGCGGCCAAGAAAAAATCCGGCTAAATAACACAGCTGATAATATACCCAGTCCAAAATCTAAAAACATCCCTATATATCCATCTACAATCTGGTTAAAATTTCGGCGCCGCTTTTTCCGATAGCAACAGTATGTTCAAAATGCGCGGCCAAACTTTTATCTTTTGTTTGATAAACAAACCCGTCCAAGCCCAATTCCACCTCCGGCCGCCCTGCCGCAACCATCGGCTCCACAGCGATAACCAGGCCTTCTTTTAGCAATGGCTCATCGCCTTTGCGGCCATAGTTTGGAAAAAAAGGGTCTTCTTGTAAACCCCGGCCGACGCCGTGGCCGGTTAGTTCCCGCACCACTGAAAAACCGGCCGTTTCAACCCGCTTTTGCATTTCATAAGCGATATCGCCCCAATAAATTTGCGGCTTTATAATGCTTATCGCTAAATTTAAGACATCTTCCGTAACCGATATTAATTTATCAGTTTGGCTTGAAACCCGGCCTATGGGCAAGGTCACGGCGCTGTCGGTATGGTAGCCGTTATACCACACTCCCAAATCAAGGCCGACTATATCGCCTTCTTTTAAAATACGGCTATCCGGAACACCATGCACTACTTCATGATTTAAAGAAACACAGAGCGATGACGGATAGGCCTTTTGGGCGCCCGATGGCTTGTAGCCCTTAAAAGACGGCTTGGCCCCGTAGCCCAAAATAAGTTTTTCGGCCAGGCCGTCCAAGTATTTCAAACTGACCCCAACCCTAACCTCGGCCGCGAGTTCGCGCAAAACATGCGCCAGGATTTTTCCACCTTGGCGCATGATCTTTATTTCCTCGGGCGTTTTTATGGTGATCATAAACCCAGCGCGTTTTTGATATTTTCGTGTATTGAGTCAATCGTGCCCAGCCCATCTATCCTGATCAATTTACCAGATTTTTCGTAATATTCAATCGCTGGTTGGGCTTCGGCATTAAACCAGCTTAGCCGAGCCCTGATGGATTCTGCTGTGTCATCGGCGCGAGCGCGCTTTAATAATCTGGCTACGGCTTCGTCTTCGGTAATATCTATCAATATGACTTTAACTTCTTTTCGGCCGAGCCAGGCCAACACCCTGTCCATCTCTTGGGCTTCGTCCAAGCGGCGGGGCGAGCCGTCAATAATAATGTTCTCCAAACCATGCACGCCGTAAATAAGTTCTCTCTGCCACAAAAAAGCCGCCAGCCATTCTTCGGGCAATGCGCCTTGGTTTAAAATTTCTTTAACACGGCGGGCAGCCACAGTATCCATTTCGGCCATTTCCCTAAAAAGGTCGCCGGTGTAAATGTAAAGACAGGGCGCGAGCAGTTTTTTTAAAAGTTCCGCCTGCGTGCCTTTGCCGCTGCCCGACCGGCCTAAAAGGATAATGGTTTGGGGATTCATATTAGTTTTATTGTAGCAAAATTAAAGCCAACTAAAAAATCAGAACTTGATCGCGATAAGAGTTCGTTCGCGGCCGAAATCAGATGGATTATCAATTGATTTTGAGCGGGTTATTTGTTTTAACCTGGACCTGATGCCTTTTGGCCAGGTCATAAATAAGCGCACGAACTCTTTTACTTTAAGATAGTTTTCAAAACCATCAGACATTAACATAACCACATCGCCCTCGTTCACAGAAAATTTTCCGGTACTCAAATACCTTTCGGCCGACTTCTCGCCAGTGACCACGCCGTAACCTACAAGCGAGCCGTCTCTACCGATGCCATTTCTGTAAACACACCGACCTGTCTTTTTTCGATCTTCTTCGGACATTGCCAACCAGTTTTTAGATTTTTCTCCTCTTGTGATAGCCCAACAGTCAGGAGATCTGAAACTTAACTGACCATCTTTTTTAAAATGAACCACGCTGGCATCGCATATAGACGCCCAATAGACCAAGCCGTTTTTAACAACAGCGAAAGCTGCCGCCGCCGCGAAGAGATCAATATCCCAATAGTTAAGACAGGCCTTAAAACGGCCGCGGCTTCGATTATAGCGATCCACCACCGAATTGGCGCGGGCAAAAATTTTTTTAATGTCGGAATCCATAAAATCATCGTAACTTTTCTCGGCTATTTTCACGACCTCGCGGCAAAAAATGCGGGCCACCTCGCCCGCGCCTGACTTTTGAGGATAATTGCCGTGTTTATCCAATTCCAGAGTCACGCCATCAGCCACCGCGAAAATAGGATACTTTTTAGAAACAGACAAAAAATCCTCTTGGGGATGCGCGCTCTTGGACAAATTATCTATGCCAATGCCAAATTTTTTTAAAATCGCTCGGCCTAATTTAAAAACTTTCGGCGGCGACTCTATAATCTTAAATATTTTCATGTTCGGATTGTAGCAGAGACGCAAAGATGATTAAATGGTAGCAATGATAGCCGCTGAATTCAAAAAACAATTTCAAAAACTCAACCCCGAACAAAAAAGGGCGGTGGAAACAGTGCAGGGGCCGGTGATGGTGGTGGCCGGTCCGGGCACCGGCAAAACGCAGATTTTGACTTTGCGGATAGCCAACATACTTTTAAAAACAGATACCGCGCCCGAAAATATCTTGGCGTTGACTTTTACCGAATCGGCCGCCGCCAACATGCGAAAACGGCTTATTGGTTTGATAGGGCCAGCCGGCTATTATGCCGATATTTGCACCTTTCACGGTTTTTGCCATCGCCTTATTCGGGAATCACCCGAAAATTTTCCTAAAATAATCGGGTCCGAAAACATTGGCCCGGCCGGCCAGATTGCGCTAATAAGAAAAATTATAGAAGCAACCCGACTTCGTCATTTAAAACCCTTCGGCGATAAATTTTACTATGTTTCCGAAATTTTAAACGCCCTTAAAAAATTAAAAAACGAGGGTTGGAGTCCGGATTATTTTAAAAAAACCATCGCTTCAACCGCGGCA
>JACPHE010000003.1 GCA_016188765.1 Parcubacteria group bacterium
CGCCAAGGGGCAGGATATAGCGGTTGGGTAGCGGTTGATACAAAGGCGGGGGCTTGTTTTGGATTTTAGATAAAATAATCTTGGCAGCTTGGCGGCCTTCGTCTATGGCCATTTGAGCTGTTTGAGGCAGGGCCTCTCCGTGTTCCATCAAACAGCAATTGTCGCCAATGACCAAAACATTGGAACATCCCCCGGCGTTTTTAATCCCCGAGGCCTCAAAGACGGGGCAGAAATTTCTCTGGATCATCACCCGTCCCCTCGGGTCTTTTTTGAAGGGTAGATTGTCCACCAGGTGATTGGGTTTTATGCCGCCCGACCAAATCAAAACATCAAAATTAAACCGCCCGCCGGATTTTGTCAGCGTACTTTCAAATCTTATTTCTTCTATTAAGTCGCCGGTTACCGTGTTAATTCCCAATTTCCCCAGCCGTTTTTTGGCCCAAGAAACCATTCGTTCGTCAAAACCAGGTAAAATATCTTTCTGACCTTCTATTATGGTTAGGCGGGGTTTTGTTTTGGAGTCGTATTTTTTATTTAGTTTTTTGATATAGCCCCGCATTTCTCCGGCCAGTTCCACGCCGGTAACTCCGCCGCCGCCGAAAACTATATTGATTGGTTTATTGCCGGGCAGAGCGGCGCAGAATTTTTTTTCAATTTCGTTTCGTATTCTTACGGCTGAATTAAGATTTCCCAAGGTCAGGGCTTTTTCCTTTAGTCCGGGAATGTTGTAAAAGTTTGTTTCGGCGCCTAAAGCGATCACCAAGTAATCAAATTTTAATTTAGTCGAATCATTTAAATTTAAAATTTTCTCTATCGGATCAATCTTGGTTACGCGGGCTTGGTGGAATTTAAGCGGCCCGTTTTTAAAAATTTGGTAAAGAGGCAGCGTCACGGCATTTTTTAATTCCAAAGCATCCCCATCATCAAACATGGTTACGGCCATTTCGTAAACCGAAGGCGTAAACAAGTGATGGTCGTTTTGATCAATCAAATAGAGATTGTATTTTTGGGCCAGCCGGGGATTTTTTTTGAAGGCCCGGCTCAAATCCAATGCCGCTCGCAAGCCCCCGAATCCAGCGCCGGCAATAACAATAGTTGGTTTGGTGGAGTTAAGAAACATACTTTACGAAATTACGAATCACTACGGATATACGAATTATTTTATCACGATTAAGTTGATCGTGATAGAATTATATTGATGTTTAAAAAAGTTAAAGATCTCGGAAATCTGAAGGGTAAGCGGGTTTTGGTGCGGGTGGATTTTAATGTGCCGATTAAATCCGGTGAAGTAGCGGCGGGTGGGGAATGGCGGCTTAAGGCGGTTTTACCGACTTTGAATTATCTTTCGGATCATGGCGCCAAGATCATTATCTTGTCCCATTTGGGCCGGCCAAATGGGAATGATTTTGGTTGCAGTTTGTATCCAATCTTTGAATCGTTAAAGAAAATATGGAGGGGCGAGAATTTATTTTTCAGCCATGATATTTTAGGCCAAGCCGCACAGAAGCAAATTAAAAAATTAAAAAATGGTCAAGCCATTTTACTGGAAAATCTCCGTTTCTATAAAGAAGAAGAAGATAATGATGATGATTTTGCCACAGAACTGGCCGCTCTGGGCGATATATTCGTCAACGACGCTTTCGCCGTCTCGCATCGCGCCCACGCTTCCATAGTTGGTATCCCCGCGCATCTTCAATCATACGCCGGATTTTTGATGGAAAAAGAGGTCTCGATGTTATCGGTTATCCGCTCCAAGCCCCGCCGGCCGCTGGTGTTAGTGATGGGCGGAGCCAAAGCCGAAACAAAATTAAAATTGGTTAAGGAATTTTTAAACAAGTCCGAAGGCATGCTTTTGGGGGGTGTTCTGGCCAACACCTTGCTTTATTCACGGGGTATGTCTGTGGGAAAATCGATAGTGGACGAAAAACTTATGGAAGAGGCCAGAAAATTGAACTTAACTTCCAACAATCTTCATCTGCCGGTGGATGTAGTTGTTTCCAAATCATTAGAGCGAGCCAATAATACGGTGGTAAGGTCGATGGACCGGATCGGAGGGGATGAGTTTATTGTTGATATCGGACCGGAGACCATAAAACTTTTTACCAAGATAATTAAAAACGCTCGCATGGTGGTCTGGAACGGCTCGTTGGGTTTAACGGAAGTTCCGGTTTTTAAAAATGGATCTTTGGCCGCGGCCCGCGCCGTGGCCGAAAGCAGAGGCGAAAAAATTATCGGCGGCGGCGACCTCATTGGATTTTTGTCGCAAGAGAATCTGCTGGATAAAATGACCTATGTTTCCACCGGCGGCGGAGCCATGCTGGAATTTTTAGCCGGAGAGGATTTGCCGGGAATAAGGGCGCTTGAATCATGAAACATAAAGCATGGAGCATTTTCTGTGCTAATGTTTTATGTTGCATGCTATATGTTTTATGAACTACAAATGGATTTTAACTGAACAGGCGCCGCCTGATTTTTTATCTAAATTTCCGGAATATCCGGCCGTGGTCTCGCAGTTGATTTTTAGCCGCGGTCTGGATACACCCGAAAAAATAAATCAATTTTTTAATCCCCAATATGAGACCGACCTTCACGACCCTTTTTTGCTTAAGGATATGGATAAGGCCTGTGAGCGCGTCAAACGCGCCGTAGGCCAAAAGGAAAAAATCGTAATTTATGCCGATTACGATGTGGACGGCGTTTCCGCGGCCACGGTTTTAGGCGAATATTTTAAAAACATAAATTATCCGTTTGAGGTTTACATGCCCGACCGCCAAAAAGAAGGCCATGGCGTTAACCGGGCCGCTTTAGAATCCATCATTTTGGCCGGCGCCAAACTGATAATAACTTTAGATTGCGGCACCACCAATGTAAAAGAAGTGGCTTGGGCCAAAAGTAAGGAAGTGGATATGATTGTGGCGGATCATCATCAGACCGTTTCCGGACGGCCCGAGGCGGCGGCTTTTATCAACCAGCATCAGGAAGGAGACAATTATCCGTTTAAGGGTTTGTGTGGTACGGGGTTAGCTTTTAAATTACACTGTGCCCTCCGAAGCTTTAGCGAAGGAGGGATTGGCTCAAATCAAAATCATGGACAGGAAAAATGGCTTTTGGATCTTGTGGCTTTGGCCACGGTGGCTGATATGGCGCCTTTGTTGGATGAAAATAGGGTTTTGGTTAAACACGGCCTTTTTGTTTTGGCCAAAACCAAACGGCTGGGTTTAAAAAAGTTGATGGAGTCGGCCGGTGTTAAAGCCCGGCACGATTTAGGAACCCTATCTACAAATTTAGACAGTTTTACTTTGGGTTTTACATTGGGGCCGCGAATCAACGCCGCGAGCCGGATGGCGCACGCCAATCTGGCCTACGAACTTTTAACCAGCAACAACGAAGCCAAAATAGACGAACTGGTTGTTTCTTTAAACGATAATAATCGCAAGCGCCAGCAGATTGTAGATAAGGTTTTGAAAGAGGTTAAGGCCAGAGTAGATGCTTATAAAGAACTTCCCAGTTTTATTATGGAGGGTTCGGCAGATTGGTCGGTTAACCTTTTGGGTTTGGTGGCCTCCAAGATCACCGAAAAATATCACCGGCCGGTCATGTTGTACCAAATATCGCCCGAGGGCAAGTGCAAAGGATCCTTAAGAACTATCGCCGGTTTTGATTTGATGAAGGCCTTGGGTTCAGTCAGCGAAGATTTCATCCAGTATGGCGGCCACCCAGACGCCGGCGGCTGTAGTTTTAAGGTGGTTAAGGCCGATAAAATAAAATCTGGCCTAAACAGTTATGCCGAAAATATTTTAACGGCGGAGTTATTATTAAAAAAATTACAGATTGATATCGCGGTTTCACTTTCAGAAATAAGTTGGGGCTTGATTGATTGGTTGGATAAATTTAAACCCTGGGGCATGGCCAATTCTCGGCCAAAATTTGTTTCTAAAAATGTTTTGATCCAAAATGTTATTTTAATGGGCCAGCATCGGGAGCATTTAAAAATTATGGTTTCTGACTCAAGTATGATGAATAGACAATTGCCGTTACTAATGTTTCGGCATAACGGATTTGCTCAAAACCTAAAAATCGGCGACACTTTGGATATTGTCTACGAGGTTGATGTTAACGAATGGAACGGCAATAGAGAGATTCAGCTAATGCTGGTTGATTTTAAAAAATATGAATAAAGAAAAAATTATTGTCTATGCCGATGGCGGTTCTAGGGGTAACCCCGGCCCGGCGGCGGTGGGGGTGGTGGTCTGCAATGAAAAGGGCCAGAAGATAAAAGAGTGCGGCCAGAAATTAGAAGAAATTTCCACCAACAACGAAGCCGAATACGAAGCGGTTATTTTCGCGCTAAAAAAATTAAAACAATTATTCGGCAAAGACAAAACTAAAAATTTGACTGTGGAGTTTAGAGTAGATAGCGAACTTATCGCTTCGCAGCTTTCCGGAGAATATAAAATCAACGAAGAGCGGATGCAGTTATTGTTTATGAAGGTTTGGAATTTAAAGTTTGATTTCGGCCGGATGACTTTCAAGTCCATTCCGCGCGAACAAAACAAACGGGCGGATGAATTGGTTAATCTGGCCTTAGATGGCCAAGGCGAGACGGTAAAAATGATTTGACTTTTTATTGTGGATAAGTATAATTAAAGCATCAAGAAAGTGAGATGATCGCCCCGAGGACAATCGCAAGATTGTATCGAGGGGAGGAAAGTCCGAACACCTGCCAATTTTGTTCGCGAGTTATGCGAGTGATTACAAAATTGAGCATCCGCCGTAGCTTCATGCGAAGGCGGAAGCCCTACTTTGCCCTAACGGGCTTCGCAGGGTGCTCAAAATTGTTGTTTCGCTAACACTCAAACAATTTTGGCAAAGAGTGGTTGCGAAATGCAACCGGGAGCAGATCCGAATCAAATCGGATCGAAGCCCAGGGAAAGTGCCGCGTCAAACGCGGTGTGCGTTCATGATTCACAGCTGATTTCGTGAGCGCACGCAACAGAGACAATACTAGTTGATTATGTCGGAAAAGATTATCCGCCTTCGCTAAAGCTTCGGCGGATGCTCGATTCCGCAGCCAAATCTTGAAAAGATTTGGGCGTAATCGGCAAAAGGTGAAAAGTATCATGTCAAACATGATTCTAATCAGTAGCAATACTGATTGGTTGCAAACCCCACTCGGTGCAAGAGCGTGTCCCGCCATTCCTTGGTAGTAATATCAAAGAAGTCGGGAAGAATCGCTAGAGGTCGCCAGCGATGGCGACCCCAGATAAATGATTATCTCCAATTTTGCCTGCGAGCTTTGCGAGCAGATGCAAAATTGAGATCCGCCGTAGCTTCATGCGAAGGCGGAGTACCCTACTTCGCCCCTTTGGGGCTTCGCAGGGTTCTCAATTTCATAGTTTCGCTATCGCTCAAACGAAATTGGAACAGAATTCGGCTTACGGCTTTCTTGCTAACAAAACACTCCCTCTTCTAGGCAAAGAGGGGTGTTTTGTTTTTGGGGATTAAAAATAATTGTAAAAGCCATAGGGCTGGAGTATGCTGGAAGATATACTTGAAAGCCAAAATTACCCATGGACTCCGACTTTGTTTTTATAAATCCCAATAAAATTCCTCCGCGTCGAACGCTTAAAAAAACATCGCCTTTGGGCCAAACGCGTCCGCATGAAATAAGTTCTGACTTACCGGAAAAAACTTTAAAAGATCCGCCGGATTTTGATCTGCTGTCCGGTTCAATTTATCTGGTCGGAGAAAGCGCGGTTCCGTTGCCAGAACCTGACCCCTTGACCCGAGCTATGTGGGGCGAGGTTTTTCTGGACAACCCAGAAATGTCCGACAACACGGCATCATTTACCGATGAACAGCAGCCCAGCCCAACTGATTCCCGCGACGCTCTTTTGGCCGAACTGGAAAGCATAAATAAAAATGACACGGAACTCCTGCGCCAAATACATAGAATCTCAAAACCATCGCGAACGGCGCCCTTGTCCTTTGCTTCCGTCAGGACTGATTTTGGAGACCTCAATGAAAATCCAAATCTAAAAATAAATATCTCTAAAAAGACGCCCTCATCGGAAAGTTCTGATTATTATCGCGCCGAAAACGACTGGTTTCAGGTGAATCTGGCAGTTCCGGAAAGAATCAGTAAAATTAAAAAATATGCTCGGTCGGAGCCCGAGGAAAATACGACAGAAGATTCTCAACCCGAAAATTCCAGCTTCAAATTTAAAACCTTCCTCGCGGCGGTTATGTTATTTTTTTTACCGGCGGCCGCGATGTTTTTTCTTTATTCCGGAGAAAATAATTTTTTAAAATCCGCTTTCGCCGGCCTTAATTCCAAACTTTTGAGTTCTTCAAGTTTTACCTTGGTAAATACCGAGGGAAACAGTGTTTTCCCTAAGTTATCAGAAATAAAATCCCAAATAAAACGCGCGGGCGTTTCGGATTCAGCAGTGGTTGGACTAGTAAATTTCTTAGAAGAAAACGCCGATTTTGACTGGTTTAATATCTTTAAAAAAAAACAGCCGGACGGCAGTTTTACGCTAGCGGCGTTGGAGTCCTTGGAGAAAGCGAAAAATATTGTTCTGGCTTCCACGGCTACCGGTGTTACAGATTTAAACTTGCGCTTAGGAGATCAAATATCTTGGTTTAAATTTTGGAATCAAGTTTTTTCCCCAAAAAAGACATATTTAATTGTATTGACGGACGAAGATCAGCTCTGGCCCGGCGGCGGCCGGCCAAAGGACTATGTTGTGGTTAAAACGACTGCCGGCGGATTAGAAATTGTAAATTCGGCTAAAATCAGCGATCTTGACGCCGCTTTTAATTTAAAAATTACGCCGCCAGAACCGATAAAAATTGCGAGCACCGCTTGGCTGCCTTCGCAGTCATTTTGGTTTTTTGATTTTCAGAATTCGGCTAAAACGCTTACTAATTTTTTTGAAAACACCACCAGCGTGCAAATTGACGGGGTTGTTGCTTTCAGCCGTTCTTTTTTAAAGGACTTAAGTTTTAAAGAAAATCTTGTTTTTAATATTGACTCACCCGCTTGGTTTTACGGCTTGACGGATGCCGTTTCCAGAAAGCCAGCCGCGAGATGGCTGACTTTAGCCGAAGTGATGGAAAGAGCGTTGCTTTCGCGCCAGGTTCAGCTTTATTTTAAAGACGATTCTTTAGAAGGTTTTGTGTTAAATTCCGGTTGGTCGCCAGATATTAAGTTTTCTTCGCAAGAGGATTTTTTGGGGGTGGGTTGGGCCAGCGTGAAAGGCGGATTTTTGGGCTTGGACTTAATGGAGTATCGCGGCAATGTTTTTGAGGACGGTTCCATAATGGCCAGAATCAATATTTTATTAAAGCAAAATAATAATGGAATTGATTCGCAAAACTATTTTAAAATATATCTGCCGCCGGGCAGCCAGCCGCTAAAGGCCAAAGGTTTTTCGCCGCGAGAAAAAATTCCAGAATTTGAATATGCTAGCCAAGGTTTTTCGACTGATGCCCGGCTGAAATCGCCCATAAAATCAAACATAGAAAATTTGGATGTTTTTGAGGAATCGGGTTTAACCGTGGCTGGGGGCTGGGTAAATTTAAAGTCCGCGGATCGCGGTTCTATAACACTGGAATATCTTTTACCGTTTAAACTTGACCGAAAAAAAGGTTTGGCGGATTACCGAATCAAAATTGCGCGGCCGCATCAAGACGAAGATGTGCCATTTAGGTTTATTGTGACCCCGGAAAAGAATATTAAATTCATGTCTTTGGAACCCAATGGCTTTGTGAGTGAAAATTTGGGTGAATATCAGGGCAATCTCTCCCGCGACCTGACTCTGGACGCCAGTTTGGTGTTTGAGGAATAAAAAAATTAAACACACTGTCCCGCTGTAAAAGTCGGGGTGTTTTTTAATTAGGACAGGTATTCGTGCTACTATTTTTAAGATATGACCTTAAATGGATTCAACGGATTCTGGAGCCAAAAGACCAAAGGTATTTTGATGGCGGCGAGTATTCTAGCTGGGGCGGGTTTAGTGAGCCGTCTTCTGGGTTTTTTCCGCAACGCCTTGTTGGCCTATTTTTACGGCGCGGGCGATGTTTTGGACGCTTATTTTTTGGCTTTTCGCCTGCCAGATTTTTTCTTTAACTTATTTTTCTTTGGCGCGTTCACGGCCGGATTCGTGCCGGTGTTTATTAAGTTAAAAAATCAGGATTCGGACCGGGCCTGGAAGCTGGCCAATGATGTCTTAAACATCACTGTTCTTGTTTTTATTTTTTTCAGCGCCATATTTTTTGTGGCGGCGCCTTGGATTTTAAAACTAATAGCGCCCGGTTTTGAAACCGAGAAGTTAAAATTGGCCGTGATGTTAAGCCGTGTTATGTTTTTGCAGCCGATTTTTTTGGGCATCTCGGTGGTGTTTTCCGGCATATTGCAATCAACCCATCGGTTTTTGGCCTATGCTCTGGCCCCGATTTTTTATAACCTGGGCATAATTTTCGGCATTTTGTTTTTAGCCCAAAGATTTGGGCCGATCGGCTTGGCTTGGGGCGTTGTGGCGGGCGCTTTTTTGCATATGCTGGTTCAATATCCGGCCGCCAAACACAGCGGCTTTAAATACAAGCCATCTTTTTATTTGAAGGGCAATTCCATTAAAGATATTTTTCATATTATAATTCCCAGATCTTTAAGTTTGATTCTAAACCAGCTTAATTTGGTGGCCATGACAGCGCTGGCTTCTTTTTTGGGTTCGGGGCGGGTATCTATTTTTAGTTTTGCCAACGACCTCAATGGTTTGATTTTAGGCGTGGTGGCGGTGCCTTTGGGCGTGGCGGTGTTTCCCGTTTTTTCGGCCGCCGCTTCCAAGAAAAAATTTGACGAACTTGTAGAAACATTAATAAAGACCTTGCGTCAGCTTATGTTTGTAATGATTCCGGCCACGATTTTATTTTTTGTTTTAAGGGCCCAAATAGTCCGTTTAACCTTGGGCTACGGACAGTTTGATTGGCTGGACACGGTTCTTACCATCCAGACCCTGGGATTCTTTTTGGTCGGACTTGTTTTTCAGGGTGTTTTAGCCATTATTCTTAGAGCTTTTTTTGCTTTGGAGGATGCCAAAACAACATTTTGGGTTTTGTTTTTTGGCATTTTTGTTAGCATCGCCGCAGCGTTGTTTTTGGCTCCGTTGATGGATGTTTCCGCTTTAGCCCTAGGCATGAGCGCGGGAGCTATTTTCAACGCGCTGGTTTTGGTTTTTATCCTTAAACGCCGCCTTACCTTTTTCCGTTTTTCTGTGCTGGCAAGGCCGGTGGCTTCTTTTTTATTTAGTTCCGTTGCGGCGGGTCTGGCCGCCTACGCCATGCTTTATTTTATGGACAGGTTTGTGGATACGCACAAGGTTTTGCATCTAATGATCCAGGGGGGACTCGCCGGTTTAGTGGGTATAGCGGTTTATATTTTGGTCTTGGGACTTATTGGTTCGGAAGAAATTAAACAGGCCATAAAAAAAATAAGATCGGGCAAGAAAATAATATTGCCCAACTTGGACGAGGAAACGCATCAATCTTGAATCCTGTATCATGGAACTTGAAACTCAAAAAATAAGAAATTTTTCCATAATAGCTCATATCGATCATGGCAAAAGCACTTTGGCTGATAGGTTTTTGGAATTGACCCAAACGGTGACGGCGCGCTCTATGCGCGCGCAGTATTTGGATATGATGGATTTGGAACAGGAACGCGGCATAACCATAAAGATGCAACCCGTCCGCATGATGTATCATGCGGAAGCTCGAAATTCGAATATCGAAGTTCGAAACAAATCCAAAACTAGAAATAATGTTCTCGGATTTCGTGTTTCGGATTTCGAATTTTCAGATTCAGAATATATTCTGAATCTGATTGATACGCCCGGCCATGTGGACTTTTCTTACGAGGTCTCGCGGTCTTTGGCCGCGGTGGAAGGCGTGATTTTATTGGTGGACGGCACCAAAGGCATTCAGGCCCAGACCTTGGCTCATTTGCATACGGCTCAAAAATTAAATCTAGTCATTATTCCGGTTATAAACAAAATTGATCTGGCCAACGCCCGTCCCGACCTGATTGAAGTGGAACTTCAATCACTTTTAGGAATAGATACGGAGATTTTTAAAATTTCGGCTAAAGAGGGTACAGGCGTGGAAAAGCTTTTGGGAGCGATTATAGAAAAAATTCCATCTCCTTCATGGCCTAAGCTTAGCTTAGGCCAACTGGGGCGGGGGTTGATTTTTGATTCCACCTACGACGCCTATAAAGGCGTGATCGCTTTTGTTCGGATTTTTGACGGCGGTTTTAAAGCCGGTGATAAAGTCCGTTTTATAGCCACCGGCAAGGAGGCCGAAATTATGGAGGTGGGCTATTTTAAACCGCAGTTAACGGCAGAAAAAGAAATAAAACAGGGTGAAATCGGTTATATTGCCACTGGCCTCAAAGACCCGGCGTTGGTCAGAGTTGGGGATACTATAATATCGCTGACCGGCGCGGAACATACGCGGAACTACGCAGAAAATAAATCTTCGGCGTCCAGTCAGCGTTATTCCGCGTTAGCTCTCCCTGGATATAAGGAACCGAATCCAGTAGTTTTCGCCAGTTTGTTTCCCAAAGAGGGCGCGGATTTTTCCGTTTTAAAAGACGCTCTCTCTAAACTTAAATTATCCGACGCGGCGTTGTCGTTTGAATTGGATTCGCAGGAGGTATTGGGCCGGGGTTTTAGATGCGGTTTTTTGGGTTCGCTCCACATGGAGATTGTTTTGGAACGATTGAAGCGGGAATATAATTTGGTTTTAATAACCACCACACCTTCCGTTAGTTACGAGATCCATAAAAAAAACGGCGGCGCGGAAATGATCTATTCCGCGGCCGATATGCCTGAAGCGGACAGGTATTTGGAAATCCGTGAGCCGTGGGTCCGGCTGACCATAATTTCGCCCTCAAAATACATCGGCGGTATTTTAGAACTTTTATCTAAACGAAGGGGCTGGCACCGGGGCAGCGAATATATTTCGGAAAACAGGGTAGAAATTATTTACGAAATTCCTCTGGCCGAAATTATCGTTGATTTTCACGATAAATTAAAAAGCGTTTCTTCGGGGTTCGCTTCTTTTAATTATGAATTTTTAGAATTTAAAAAAGGCGATTTGATTAAACTGGATATTTTTGTGGCCGGCGAAAAAGTGGAGGCCTTGAGCCGGGTAGTACCCCGCGTTGATTCCCAAGACGAAGGGCGAAGAATGGTGGTTAAGTTAAAAGAACTTTTGCCGCGAGAATGGTTTCAGGTAACCCTGCAGGCGGCCATTGGCGGCAAAATTATCGCCCGCGAAGACATTTCGGCTTTAAAAAAAGATGTGACGGGTTACCTATACGGGGGAGACATTACCCGAAAAATGAAACTGCGCGAAAAACAGAAAAAAGGGAAGAAAAAAATGAAGGCCCGGGGGCGGGTGGACATACCCAGCGCGGTGTTTTTTGAGCTGTTGAAGCGATAATATAATGCCAATATACGAATACATGCCCGCTTCGCCAAAGCTATAGCGAGGCGAGCGAATGATACGAATGGATACACAAATTGACCAAAAAACGGCATAAACACTAGGTTTTTAACCTATCTTGACGGACATGGCCTTATGGGGCTTGACAGGATTTATGGATATGCTATACTGGAAATATAGTTCTTAAACATCGGGGGAATAAACAAACCGGAATTGCCCAATGACCTTAACGGGTCGCAGAATGGGCGGTTCCACTCTTTGCGGCACATTTGGTAAAAATTGCCGCAGAAAGGAGTAGAAATATGAGGGTTCAGATGCAGCACCAGAAGCTCGTTGCCGGTATGGCCACCCAATTGAGATGGTCCGAAGACCAGGCCAACGACGGCATGAGCGACATCCTGATGGTGGACATCTCCACGGGGGCCCTGGTCGGCCGTATGGTCAACGCCAGAAGCTGATCTGGGTCGGACGGCGGCTATCGCCATGGGTGGCGAGGATATGGATGGATGGGGGCGAGAAGCGGCCCTCCGGCGGAGGTGCCCCGCTAAGCGGGGCGAACAAGCGGGCAGGCATCCTGGCCTGGGCCCGCAGGCGTCTTGCTGGAAAACTGGCTTTCTGCCAAAGAGAGGAGGTGTAGAATGCTTTTCCAGCAGCTTAGTTCAACCTATGGGTAGCGCGACTACCCATCGCCGCGTCAAATGCGGCGTTTATCCCACCCCCTAAAAAGTTTTTTCTTTCTGGGAAGCCGTTTTAGATCCGGCCCTTGGTAAATCCGTTCCGAAGGTTGGGATTTTGGAACCCAACCTCGGCAGATGTAAGGATTACTAAGCGGCCTCGTTGGCCTGTAGGGAAACTATTTCCGGAATACTTTCCCCCGGCTTCCCAGCTTGCCTCGGCGATTACGACTTCTTATAACAGAGGTCCCCGTCAGGCAGGCGCCTCGCGGATGGGCTGGGAGCGGCGCCGCGCGCCGCCCCACCATCCGGGAGTAGTTGTTCTTTAAACCTCGGCAAGCGCTTGTCGAGGTTTTTTAATATGTTAAAAATGACCTCCTCCCCGCACAGAGTGCGGGGAGGAGGTCATTTATGCTAAAATCAGAAAATGTCCAGAATTATCGTGGTAACGCCGACATATAACGAGAAAGACAATATATCTGTTTTAGTTGAAAAATTATTCTCGCTTAATATAAGCAATCTAGAGTTATGGGTAGTAGACGACAATTCACCAGACGGCACGGCCGGTATCGTAAAAGAACTTTCACTTAAATATCCCATTAAGCTAATCAGCCGCTCCAAAAAGGAGGGTCTCGGCGCGGCCTATGCGGCCGGCCTCAAGTCAATCCTTAATCAAAACGACCAGCCGGATTATATTATCCAAATGGATGCCGATTTATCTCATGACCCGGCCGTGATACCGGCGATGATTAAAAAAATCGGTGAATATGATTTGGTTTTGGGTTCTCGATATATAGCAGGCGGGGGAGTTAAGAACTGGAATTTTTTTAGGCGCTGGGTAAGCCGCTGGAGCAATGTTTATGCTCGGCTGGTTCTTGGTTTGCCGTTTAAGGATTTAACCGGCGGGTTCAAGTGCTGGAGAAGGGCAGTATTGGAAAAAATCGGTTTGGGGTCGTTAAGTTCGGTGGGTTACAATTTCCAAATAGAAACGACTTACAAAGCCCATAAACTTGGTTTTAAAATCTGCGAGATTCCCATAATTTTTACCGAAAGAAAAAGAGGTGCCTCTAAGTTTAATGTCGGTATAGTCGGGGAGAGCTTTATAAAGGTTTTATTACTAAAGTTTCAGGACTAAAATGGATCGTTTAATTAATAAAATAAAAACTCATCAAGATCTTTTATTTTTAGTCGCTGTTATCGCGCTGGTCGGCCTTATCGGTTTCGGCTTGGGCCGGTTAAGTTCTAAATATCAGACCGCGGAACTTAATATCCAAAGCACTTTGGTTAACACTGCTGAATTAGATAAAATCGTCACTACGCCTATTGAAAAATCAATTGCCGGAAAAATCAACTCCCCGCCCTCGGAAAATAGGGAAGTGGCGCTTCCAGAAAGTAATTATAAAAATAACCGAAAAATCATTGGCAACAAAAACAGCAAAATATATCACTACGAGGATTGCCCGGGGGCCTTGAGAATGAGTGAGGGGAATAAGGTCTTTTTCGCTTCGGTCCTTGAAGCCCGCAATTCCGGTTTTAGACCGGCAGGAAACTGCCCGGGGTTGGAATAATAGGTCGCACATTGTAGCTTATGCGACATATAACTCTATAACAAAGGGAATGGGACTCTCGCTCCTGCAAGGAGGGGCTCTTACATCCTCCCTCTTTGTAGATTAAGTTGAACCTCCTTGAAGTCGCTCGAATCCCATTCCCTTTTCCAATTAGAGATAATCCAACGGATTCAAGGTCTTGGCATAGTTATAGCTTATTCTTAAATCCCCTGTTTTGGGGTCTTTATAAGTAAAGAATTCGGTAAAGACCGAAAAGTGCAGATGCGGGCCGGTAACATTTCCGGTCGCGCCTTCGTAGCCGATGACCTCGCCGGTATCCACCGGTTCGCCCACGCTTTTATGCGAGGGTTTTGAAAGATGCGAATATAAAGTTATCAAACCGCCCGGATGCTGAATGGCCACCCAATTGCCCCAGTAACCGTTGCACGAAGGCCTAACATAGTTTCGGCATTCTTCTTGCCCCTTGGCCACGATTTTACCGCCGGCCGCCGCTTTTATTGGGCTCGCCAAACCCGAGGTCATGTCAATGCCATTGTGGCCTTGTCCGCCATAAGCGCCGCGTTTAGCGTAAGCGGTTAGTCCGTAACCTTGGGTTATGCGGGCGTCATCTTCGGGCCAAGCGAATATCCTTGTGCCTTTTTTAGGGACTTCGCCGGCTTGAAAGTAATTTACAAAGTTTTTTTGTATTAGAATCTGTTCTTCAATTTTAGCCAGCCGCTTTAAAAGTTCGGCTTGTTCTTGTTCTACTTGATTTAACAATTGCTGGTATTTGGCTTCTTCACCTTTGGTTACTTTCAAAACGCTGTCTTTTCTGTATTTTTCCGACTGCTGGGCTGATTTTTGCACCGCCAATTGGGCGTTTTTGTTTTCTAATTCTTTCTTATTTTCCTTTAAGACAACCTCTTTGTTTTCGAGGTTATTTTTTAGAATTTTAGTGGAATATAGGACTTCGTTTAACTTGTCTTGCAAGGAATCCAACCGTTCCGTTTGCTTCACCACTTCCGTTAAAGTATCGTATTTTAAGATTATTTCTAAAAATCCCTCCTCGTCAAATTTATGCATTTCTCTTAATAACTCCGCCAGCACTTCCCTTTTTTCGGCAAGGCTTAATTCTGTTTCATGAATATCAACTTGCGTTTCCTGAATGTTTAAGCGGGTAACATAAATCTGGTTTTCTGTTTTTTTGATTTCCAGATTGAGCTTGCTTATTTGGGTGTTAATGCGCGCAATTTCATTTTTAAGCGTATTGATTTCTGTTTTTTTATTGCCAAGCTCTTTTTGGTATTCGCTTATTTTGGCTTCCAAAACAGTGATTTCATTTTGCAAACCCTCCCGTTCGTTTCTAAGATCGTCCAACTGGTCGGCCCGAACCAAAAAAGGCGTAAATATCAATACGCCCCAGATCAAAAAATGTTTTAGGCGGGTGTTCATAATTTGCCGGCGGCTTTTTTGATTCTATTTATTGATTCCTCCCGTCCCAGCACTTCCATTATTTCAAAAGGCCCGGGCGATTTTTCCAGTCCGGTCAGCGCCACTCTTAAGGGCCACAGCATTTCTCCTCGGCCCGTCTTGTTGGCTAGAGGCATTATTTCCGTGGCGGTGCTGTCTATGTCAAAAGAATCGCCGCTTAGCTTTTCTAAAATCATCAATATCGTTTCCAGGTTGTTTTTTGTTTTTTCCGGCGAAGCGCCTTTCCACAGCAACATTTTAGAATCGTATTCTGGCTGATTAAAAATAAAGGCCGACAGTTGCGCTATTTCGGAAAACTTGTTTAACCGGTCCTGAAACAGATGGGCTATTTTTATGATTTGCTCGTCGCTTGGGCTGTGATCGTTCAAATATGGTTTTAAATATTGGGCCAGTTCAGCCGGCACCAGTTGTTTTATATGGTAATTGTTTATCGAATCAAGCTTGGTCCCATCAAAAACCGCTCCGGCTTTTTGGACCCTCGCCAGGTCAAATTCTTTTATTAGATCCTCCAGGCCGAATATCTCTCTGTTGTCGGCGGGATGCCAACCCAAGAGAGCCATAAAATTAACCAGCGCTTGAGGCAGATACCCGGCATTTTTATATTCGGTAACAGCTGTTCCGCCCGCTACGCCTAAGCGAGGCGAGCCGTGCCGTTTAGATAATTTAGATCTGTCTTTTGCCAGAATCAAAGGCACATGGGCGTAGTCGGGCCGTTTAAAACCCAAGGCCTCTTGTATTAAAATTTGTTTGGGCGTGTTAGAAAGATGATCTTCCCCTCTTATAACATGAGAGATTTCGGTGTCGTGATCGTCCGCCGCCGCCGCAAAGTTATAGAGCGGGGTGTTTAAGTTTTTGGCCAGCACAATATCGCCTAAAAGTTCCGAATCAAATGTTACCTCGCCACGGATAATGTCGTTAAACACTATTTTTTTATTTTGGTTTTTCAAACGAATGACCCCGCCGGCCAAGGATTTATCTTTATGGTCGCAATTGTGTTTTAAAACGGTTTTATTAGTTTGCTGTTCTTTTTGTTCGCCGGCCAATTCTTCGGCGCTGTGGCGGCAATAAAAGGCCTTGCCTTCACCCAAAAGTTTTTCCAAGTATTCTCTATGGACCGGAGATCTTTCCCGCTGATAGATAATTTCACCGTCCCAGTTTAAGCCCAGCCATTTTAAATTTCCCAAAATATCCAGTTCGTATTCTTTTTTGGAGCGCTCCAGATCCGTGTTTTCAATCCGCAGCAAAAACTCGCCGTGGTATTTTTTGGCGAATAAATAATTAAAGAGCGCCGTACGGGCGTTGCCGATATGCATATAGCCGGTGGGGCTGGGCGCGATGCGGGTTTTTATCATTAGTTCTTGGTTATTAGTTTAAAGTTTTGGTTTTTTAGTTCTTGGTTTAAGTTTAACTGTAACTAACAACTGCAAACTATAACCATAAACTAAAAACTATTAACTATTGGCTAAATTTAATAGAATTTTAGCCAGTTCTTCTCCTGCGTCTATTTTAGCAAACTCTTTGGCTTTTTGGCTCATGGCGGCTAGCAGATTTGAATCAGAAAGAGTTTTATTTAGGGTTTCAAAGAGCTTTTGCGCCGTTAAACCGGACTCTTCCAAAATAATCGCCGCGCCAGTATCGGCATATATTTTTGCGTTGTGGGGCTGGTCTCCACCCTTCCGCTCAAGTGGGATTAAAATGGATGGCTTCCCAAAAGCGGCCAGTTCAAATATGGTGCCGGCTCCGGCTCGTCCTACAGCGAGGTCGCACAATGTATAGGCGGCGGCCAATTCTTTTTCGGAAAACAAGGCCGATATTAGGAGATTGTTTTTACCCGCCGTTTTTGACCGGAGGTCTTGGTGATTACTAGAGCCGACACTCCAAATTATAAAATATGATTCCAGCAGACCGGGCAGCGCTCTTAAAATTATATTGTTGATTCTTTGCGCTCCCTGCGATCCCCCGCTTATGAAGACAATCTTGCGGTTGACCTTGATTGCTAATATGGTTTCAGCTTCGTCTTTGGTTAAGCCGATATATTTGAGCCGGACTGGATTCCCTACTACATGGGTATTTTCCTTGGGAAATAATTTTCCGGTCTCCTCAAAAGCCAGCGCGACATGGTTTGTAAATTTAGAAAGAAACTTATTGGCGAGTCCGGGAACGGCGTCGGATTCGTGAAGGACTATTTTTTTTCTTAAAACCCAAGCGGCTAGAACGGGCCAAATGCTGCCATAGCTCCCCTTCCCCAAAACAGCGTCGGGATTTATGCTCGCGACTATTATTAAGGACTGAATGAAAGCTAGTGGAATCTTGAACGGCTCCAGCAAATTAAGCCACGAAAAATACCGCCTCATTTTCCCGGCGGCGATTATTTTTTTTACCACTATCCCCTCTATTCTTAACGGAAAACATGCCCCCCCGTCCCCCCGCCGCAAAGTAATACCTTAATTTTACTCATCACAGTATTATATAACCGTTTTTGTGTTTTTTGATACTTTGCCGTTTATCTACCGCGAGCCACATTGGCCACTATACCCACGGCGGCGAGTTCTATCAACAGCGCGCTGCCGCCGTAACTGATAAAGGGCAAGGGTATGCCCGAAAAAGGAACCAGGCCTAAAATTCCCAAAATATTTATAAAGGCCTGCAGGCCGATCCAAATCACCACCCCCAAAGTTAAATACCGGCCGTAAATATGTTTGGCCGCGGCGGCCAATTTTAGTCCGGCCAGCACCCAGATAAGATACAAAAAAAGAACAAAACCGGCGCCAACCAATCCCAGCTCTTCAGAAATTACCGCGAAGACGGAGTCCCCTATTGTTTCCGGCAGGTAATTATATTTTTGGATGCCCTTGCCCAGGCCCAAGCCAAAAACACCCCCCGAACCGATGGTGATTAAGGCCTGGTTGGACTGATAGCTCCGGCCAGCGGTATCTTCTTGCGGGTCAAGAAACGACAAGAATCTTTCCCGGCGGTACGGCTCGGCCGCGATAAGAACGGTTAAAACCAAAACGCCGGCCAAACCCACGGCCAGAATTGTTTTTGCTTTAGCGCCGGCGCTAAAATACATTCCCAAAGATATGGCCGATATTATTAAAAATGTCCCCAGATCCGGTTCTATAAGCACCAGCCCGCCTATTACGCCCAGCCAAAACAAAAAAGGCAGCAACATAAGCGGATTTTTTATCTTATCTTTTTTTGATTCCAGCCAATAAGCCAAATATATTATTATGGCCAGTTTTGCAAGTTCCGAAGGTTGGAAAGAAAATCCCAATACGCCCAGCCATCTTTTAGCGCCGCCGGATTCATATCCGAGCCCGGGAACAAATACGGCCGCCAAAAGCAAGACCGCCAAAAGCACCGCCCCCAGGGAAAACTTTTTCAGGCGGTGATAGTTAAACCTATAAAAAAATAAAAAAGCCAAAATACCCAAACCAAAGCCATAGATTATCTGGTGCCTAAAATAATAAAAACTCTCGCCAAAATTAGCTTGCGAGAGCGGAATTGAGGCATTAGTTATAACGGCGAGCCCCAAAAGCGCCAAAATAGCGGTGGTTAGCAAAAAAACAGAAAAAGATTTACTGCCTTCGGTTCGGCGCATATTTATGATGTCTAGCTATTTACGGATAACCCGGCCGGCTGGTATTTGTTGATATTGGCCCGATTTTACGGCCAGTTTTCCGTTTATTATGACATGGCTGATGCCTTCGGGGTGGCGATAGGGGTTGGCGTAGCTAGCCGCGTCCTTGATTTTTTCCGCGTCAAAAACAACTACATCGGCAAAATTATTTTTGGCGATAACCCCTCTATTTTTTAGGCCTAACCATTCGGCTGGCCGGCCCGACATTTTAAATACGGCCTCTTCCAGGGTCAGGATTTTTTTCTCTCTGACATAACGCCCCAACACTCGAGCGGTGCTTCCAAATGAACGGGGGTGGGAGACCGAACTTTTCTGATTATCCAAATGGCCATAGCCGGAACCGTCGGTGGCGACCATAGCCAGAGGGTGTTTTATAAGCGCTTCCAAAATTTCTTCTTCGAGGTCGTGCCAAAAGACCGTTACCTGGTCCCGAGCCGCGCTCAACAGATTAAGTATGGCCTCCCCGCCGCTTACATTTTGGTCTTGGGCTATTTGGGCTATATCGCGGCCCACAAAATTATGGCCCAAGGAACTAGACGCGATTGTTATTTTTGAATAAGGGTAATTCCGGCCCTCCATATCGCGAATAATGTCTTGGCGGATAGCCGGGGTCTTGATTCGTTTAATGAGCTCGGCCTTGCCGCCCAAAGTAGCCCATTCCGGAAGCAAAAGATAAAGCACTGTGGCCGAGGCCAAATATGGGTAAACATCAAAATAAATCGGCGCGCCGTCGCGATTGGCTATTTCCAGCATACGGATCAGCTTCTCGGCTCCGGCGATATTTTTCTCGCCCAATATTTTTAAATGGCTTATTTTTGATTTTACCGGAACATAACGCAAAAAATTAAAAACCTCGTTTACGGCGGCGTATATTTCTGTGTCTTCGTTGCGCAAATGGAACGAGACGCCGCCTCCGCCGGTTTGAACCACTCTCAACAGGCGGAGTATTTCTTCTTCGGCGGCCAATCTTTCATGGCTGTAGGCGAGGCCGATGGAAAGCCCGAAAGCGCCTTCCTGCAAAGATCTTATTAACAAAGCGGCTATCTGCCGTTCTTCTTGGGGTGTTAACGGCCGCGAGGATTCGCCTACAAAGTCCCGTCTTATAGTGGCATGACCCACCAAAGTGGTTAAATTAACGCCAAGTTCCCGCCGCGACACGGTTTCCAAAAATTCGGCCATACTGGTCCAGTTTATGTTAACCCCAGCCACCTCGGTCCATTTTTGAATAGAGGCCAAAGAGCCCTTTACCAAAGGCGCCAATGAAGAGCCGCATTGGCCAATTAAAATCGTAGTTATCCCCTGCCGGACCATACTCTCAAGATGAGGATCGGAAAGCAGGCCGCCGTAACTATCGGAATGATTTTGAATATCAACAAACCCGGGCGAGACAATTTGTCCCAAAGCGTCAATTTCTATTTTGCTTTTGGCCTTGGCTAAATTGCCGATGTCAAAAATCTTGTCGCCCGATACGCCCACATCGGACCGAAAAGCCGGCCGCTTGCCCGTGCCATCCGCCACCATGCCATTTTTTATCAAAACATCAAATACCATGCCTATATTTTAACATAATTATCTTCCCAAAAGTTGAATTACGATGCCGATAACGGCCATGACGCTGGAAATTATCCAAAATCTTTCGGTAACTTTGGTTTCGGGCCAACCCCGGGCCTGAAAGTGGTGATGAATGGGCGCGGAAAGAAAAACTTTTTTGCCGCCGCGAAGTTTCTTGCTTAAAACCTGAATTATCACCGAAATCGATTCCACCATAGGCACAAAGGCCATAAACGGTAAAACCAAGGCGGCATTGGTTAAAAGAGCTATCACCGCCAAAGTTACGCCCAAAGCCATAGCGCCGGTGTCGCCCATAAAGAACCTGGCGGGATGAATGTTAAACCACAAAAAAGATAACAGTCCGCCCACTATTACGGCGCAAAAAACAGCCAAATCGTAACGGCCTTCAAAAAAAGCTATCACGCCGTAGCCGGCAAAAGCCGTCAGCATTAGCCCGCCGGCGAGGCCATCCAAGCCGTCAGATTCGTTTACCGAAAAAGAAGTGGCTATGATTACAAAAATGGAGAATGGGATAAACCAGCCATTGATGTTGAATGCGCCCAAGAAAGGTATTTTTATCACATCCCATTCCAGTTTAAAGTGAAACCATAAGGCCGCTATCACCGCAACTGTGGCGTAAAGAACCAAGCGATGGCGCATTTTTAGCCCGCCGCCGTTAGGGCCTATTCTAAAAATACCCAATAAATCGTCGCCCAAACCAATGAGGGCCGAAAAAATTAAAGCGCCCAAAGGCAAAAGTGTTTGCGGGCGGGAAAGAAAACTGAATTTGGCCAAAACCCCTCCCGGCATGGCCTTTTCAATCAATCCCAGTATTAGAATTAAAATTAAAACAGTTAACCAAACAATAACCCCGCCCATGGTGGGCGTGCCCTCTTTGTTTTTATGCAGTGAAGCAAAAATCGGCGCGCCCTCGGTGCGGATTTGCTTGCCTAGGCGGTATTTGTATAAAATATTAGCCCACCACGGAGTCAGCAGCATGGAAAGCGCAAAGGCCCCAAAAGCCAGAATCAGAACGCGCGCCACTTGAAATGTGATTTCATCCATAATTTGATAAGTCCCAAGAACCAAATAACAAATTATTTTTTTGATATTTGGGATTTGTCATTTGTTATTTCTCAATCGGCCATTCCCAGGCCCGGTTAACCCATTCGATTAACCTTCTGGTTTCATTTTCCCTGTCCTCGGCGCCCAGGATAAGATATATTATCTCGGTATTGTTGGGCCCGTAAATCAACAGCGCCATATTCCCCAGCGCTCTTGCGGTATAGCCGGTTTTTCCCCCGATAACATTGGTATATTCATCTAAAAAAGGGTTGGTGCTTTTAAAATCGTGCGCGGCCACTTGGTTTTGCGATTCGGCCTGATAATTTTTTTGTCTTAAAAGATCCCAAACCAAAAAGTAGTTAGGATTGGTTCGGAGGTATTTTATAAACTTAGCCAGGTCGTCGGCGGTGCTGAAGGACTTTATATCTTCCAGACCCGCGGGATCGGTGAAATTGGTATGCACCAAGCCCAAGTCATTAAACTTTTGATTCATGGCTCTAACAAAAGCCCTCACTGGAGTGGCGTTGGATTCGGGGTTGGCGGATAGTTTAGCGCCGACATGTTCGGCCAAGGCGTAAGCCGCGTCATTTGATGATTCTAAAAGAGCCGCGGCCAGAAGGTCTTTAACCGTCAAAATTTCGCCCTCCCGCAAGTTGCCGCTGTTGCCGTCTTTTTTTATGGCCTCCAAAGACACGACTATATTTTCTTGCGGTTGGACATAATCCAAAACAATGGCCGCCGTAATCAGTTTTGTTAAGGAAGCTATCGGCCGCGCGGCGCTTGTTTCTTTGGTAAAAAAATAAAAGTCCTCTTTAAAATCCCAAGCCAGAGCCGAAACGGCGGCTGATTGAAAATCGGGAATTTCAAATTTTCTTAGGGGTAATTTCTTCTTTTCTGTATCTTTAGAAGCGGAGGCCAGCGACAATCTTAAGGCGGGTTTGCTAAAATATTCACCAATATTCGCGGCGGTCATTGCTTCTGGAGTGCCCAGCTGATACGAAAGCAACAAAAGCGGCAGAACGATAAAAAACGATATTATTATGTTAAAAGTCGGCTTCATTATCAAATGACCGGAGAAATTATTTTCTCCACATTGCTTATTTCTTGCTTGTGTTCGATATATCTAGGCAAATCCTCTCGTTGTTCCAAACCCAGTTTTCTTAAAGCGGCCAAGGATATTTCGTAACTGGCCGGTTTGGAAAGCTCGTTCTTTTCCACCAAACCGCGAGCCATAAGATTCCTTAAAACATAGGTTGAATTGACGCCTCTTATGGACTCAATCCCATGTTTTGTTATAGGACCGCGATAGGCCGCCAAGGCCAAGACCTCCAAGCCGGCCGGAGTCAGTTCTTGCTGCATCTCGCTTTTTATCAATTTTTCTATATAGGCCGAAGCAACCGTGTCGGCCACCAATTGCCATTCATTATTTTTAGAAATAAGCCGAATACCTCTTTGGGATAAAGCCGTTTTAATATTATTTAAAGCCAGGTTTATATCCGCGGCCTTTTTTTTAACCACGCCCTCTAATTTTTTTAAGCTTATGGGTTCGCCGTAAGCAAATAATAAGCCCTCCAGTATTTGTTCTAAATTTGTTGGATTAGCCATTTTAGTTTTATCTCTTCAAAATTATACCTCTGTTCGGCTTGTATTTTCGACCGCTTTAATAATTCCAATACAGAAAGAAACGCCACTATTTTTTCTTCGGGATTGGGGCTAAGCGCGATTTCCGAAAAGTTTAGTTGAACCCTATTTTTAAGGGCTGATTCCATCTCGGCCAGTTTTTGCTCTAAAGATATTTTTTCCACCAGGCGGGCTTGGGGTATCCTTTGAGGCAAAGTTATGGATCCCAAAAGATTTTCTAGGGCTTGGCTTAAATGTTCCGCCGCCAGTTTTTTGGGGAAATAGAAAACAGGTTTAAGGCCGGCGAGGTATGAGCGTTCGTAAAAACGGTTTCCCATTTTATCCAATTTGTTTATCAAACGCGATAATTCTTTATATTTTTTATATTCGGCCAGCTGTTCTTTAAGGCCTTCAATATCTTTTTCTTCGTCGTCCGAGAGTTTAAGAAAAGGCAGCAGGGCGCGCGATTTAATTAGGGCCAGCCGACCGGCTACGGTCAAAAAATCAGCCGTGTCTTGCATGGTGAGCCGCCCGGAATTTTTTAGATAATTTAAAAACTGTCCAGCCACTTCGGCTAAAGAAATCTCGGTAATGTCCAATTTTTTTGCTTCTATCAATTGGTGCAGCAGATCCAGTGGGCCTTCAAAGTTGGTTAGTTTGATGTGATACATAATTCCGGAAAACTCGGAATAACTCAGAATGTCAGAGTATCTGATTATCAGATGTTCTGATTTCTCTGACCCGCCGAGTTTTCCGAGTCATTCCGATTTATTTATTTTTAACCCCAGTTCCTTTAACTGTTCCTGTGTAATTTCGGAGGGCGAGCCCATCATTAAGTCGCGCCCGTCACCGGTTTTGGGAAAAGCAAAAACCTCGCGGATGTTGGGTTCGCCCGCCAAGATCATCACCAAGCGGTCAATTCCGGGCGCGATGCCGCCGTGGGGCGGCGCGCCGTAAGCCAAGGCCGAGAGCATATGGCCAAAATTCTTTATAATTTTTTCTTCGCCTAAGCCCATAATTTCAAAAACCTTTTTTAAGGGTTCGGGTTTATGGTTTCTAATGCTCCCCCCGCCCACTTCAAAGCCGTTTAGCACAATGTCGTACTGGGTGGTTAAAATTTCGCCGATATTTTCTTTTTTCATCAGCCAATCCAGATGTTCCGGCTTGGGCGCGGAAAACGGGTTATGTGTAAAGGTCCATTCGGTTTTCTTGCCCTCCGTAGCTTTAGCGGAGGAGGGTTCAAAGAAGGGAAAATCAATCACCCAGCCAAAAGCCAATAGATCCAGGTTGTTTTTGTCTTTTCTAAAGTCCGGCCTATCCGTGCCGTATTTTTCCATGGCTTCTTGGTAAGATATTCTCGGAAAAGGAATTTCTTGGATTTTTTTGTAGGGCGTTATTTTTTTAACCAGATCAATCAGTAACTTTTCGGTCAAGGCCATCACATCTTCTCTATCCACAAAAGACATCTCCAAGTCCAATTGGGTAAATTCGGGTTGCCTATCGCCCCGAGTATCTTCGTCCCTAAAACATCGGGCGATTTGAAAATATCTTTCAAATCCGGCTACCATCAATAACTGCTTATATTGTTGGGGGCTTTGGGGCAGGGCGTAAAACTTGCCTGTCTCGCGGCGCGAAGGCACCACATAATCGCGCGCGCCTTCGGGCGTGGATTTGGTTAAAATCGGGGTTTCAATTTCTATAAAATCCTTAGCGGCCAACCATTGCCTGATAAACTGGACAACTTCGTGCCGCAAGCGGATATTTTTTTGCAACCGCGGGCGCAATAAATCAAGGTAGCGGTATTTAAGCCGTGTTTCCTCGCCTATTTCCATCGGCAATTTCTCCTATCAATTCCACCACCCAGCCCGGCCGCAGTTTCTCCGCCGCGGCATAAACCTCTTTACCGGTCGGCGTGAACACACATTGCAAAACCCCGCTCCGGTCGCGCAGGTCTATAAAAATAATCTTGCCGTGGTCTCGCC
>JACPHE010000044.1 GCA_016188765.1 Parcubacteria group bacterium
AAATGTCCATTGGGGCCGATGCTCACGCACCCGAGCATTATAAATATCTGGAAATGGGCATCGCCCAAGCCCGCCGGGGTTGGGCTCAAAAATCAGACATTATCAACGCCTGGCCTTTGGAGAAGATGTTGAAATTTTTAAAAAACTAATCGTCGTGTTTACTATTTCGCTCCTGCAAGGGGCTAACCTTGTCTAAACAAGGTTAGCCCGCTTACATACCTTGATATTTAACTGGAACCTCCTTGAAGTCGCTCAATAGCAAACACTCCTCAATAATGGATTTTAAAAAAAAAGTTTATAAATTTACGCAAAAAATTCCCAAGGGCAAAGTAGCGACATACAAATCAATCGCCATCGCCGTCGCTAGACCCCAAGCTTGGCGAGGGGTAGCTTTGATTTTATCTAAAAACTTTGATCCCAATATCCCTTGTCATCGTGTTGTCCGCTCCGACGGGAATCTCGGCGGCTACAACCGCGGCGGTATCACAACCAAATCAAAACTCCTTCGGAGCGAAGGAGTTAAGGTTATAAATAATCGAGTTGATTTAAGATTTTTCTCTATCTGACTTTTTCCACAATCTTGGCGAAAATCTCGGGGTTGTTTTCGGCTAGGTCGGAGAGTATCTTTCTATCTAAATCAACATTGGCTTTTTTAAGGCCATTTATGAATTTACTGTAGGGTAGGCCGTGTTCACGGCTGGCCGCGCCGATTTTTATCTGCCACAAAGATCTAAACTCGCCTTTCTTTTTTTTGCGGTCGTAATATGATTTTGTCCAAGCATGCAACAGGGCCTCTTTAGCGGCGCGGTAGTGGGTGTTGCGCGCCCACTTAAAACCCTTGGCGTGCTTTAGCAGATTTTTTCTTCTTTTATTGGCGATTGTGCCTCGTTTTACTCGTGCCATAGTTCTTGAAGCATGAAACATAAAACATGGAGCAAGCAATGCATTAAATGCTACATGTTTTATGTGGCGTGTTACATGATTACGAACGGTATTTTTTCTAAGATATTCTTAATGTCCGGCTTGGCCATTTGGTTGGGCTTGCGCGAGGATCTAACGATGTTTCTGGATTTCATGGCCCTAAAATGATTTTGATGGGGCGGCTTATGCAAAAGTTTTCCGCGTTTGGTGACGCGGAATCTTTTTAGCATCGATTTGTTGGTTTTCTGTGACATGGTTATTTATGTATCATCAGCGACCACCCGGACGGAGTACTTATCGCGTTGCCGTCCAGTTTGTGAGCTTCTTTTATCAACTTTTCAAATTCAATCAGTTTTTGTTTAGCCAGGTCGCGATGGGCCTTTTCCCGACCCCTTAAAAATATTTCCAATTTTACCTTGTGGCCTTTTTGCAAAAACTTATCGGCTTGTCCCGCCTTAACCCCGGCGTCATGCGCCGATGTCTTAAGGCCGATGCGCACTATCTTTAATTCTTGATTTTTGTGAATGGTCTTGATTTTTCGTTCGGCCTTTCTTTGATGGTATTCAAATTTACCATAATCCAGTATTTTAGCAACCGGGGGATTGGCCGCGGGGTTTACTTCCAGCAAATCCAGACCTTTTTCCACGGCGGCTTTTAAGGCGTTCTCACGACTCAAAATACCCAACGACTTTCCGGTTTCGTCTATGACTATCAATTTTTCGGATTTTATTTGGTGATTAATGCGCAAGGGTTAGAGGTAATTATATCAGATGTTTTTTGGTAAAGGCGTGTCCAGAACCTCTTTTTAAATATCTTTCAAATCTGTAGGCCCTTAACTTATCAGTAAAGGCACAATACCATATTAGTTTAAAAGGTTTCTTTGTCGAAGAGTATATCGGTGACCCGGAATTATGTTCAGTTAATCTCTTTTTAAGATTGATAGTGACTCCTTTATATAAACTATCATCCTTTTCGCTTTTTAGTATGTATACATAGTACATGATCTAAGCGAATCAAATGTCCTACTTCGCTAAAGCTACGAAGGACACTTCTTCGCCTTTATATTTGTAGAAGTGCTGCGCACTTCGTAGCTTCCGTAAGGAAGCGAAGAAGTGGAGATGGCGGGAATTGAACCCGCGTGCAAAAAGTTTCTTGCGTGGATTTTTACGAAACCTAGCCGCTCTTGATTTAGAACCTAACCCTTAAAGAACGGCTAAAAAGGTTAAGTTCTTTGGCGATTTTCTTAGGTTTAAAGCTCACCTTACCTTAAACAGCGGCCCGAAAAGTTGGCACCGCGCATGGCTCCTTCGGGCGGAAGCCGGGCGATGGCTGCAGATTTTAAGCTACAGCATAAGCGCGCTCTGGCGCGTTAAATAAGTTTGCACTTATTTTGGGTAACCAGTTTAGCGAGTTTGTGGTCAACCTCGGTCTCGAATCCAAAGCAATAATCTTCTTGGCGAATCCAGTGCATCCCCAGTAGCAGAACTTTTAACTTCGGCTGCGCCGAAGAAAAATTCTTATTAAAAGTTCACTACTGGGCTTGCGCCCATATAGTAAACTATTTGGATCTTAACTCTCGCGAAATCTCTCGTTCGGCGACTCGTTGTTTAAGAACTTGGCGCTTGTCGGATTTGTGCTTTCCTTTGGCCAAGGCGATTTCCAGCTTAATTTGGCCGTGTTTATTGTAGACCCTAAGAGGCACTATCGTCAAGCCCTTTTGTTGTGTTTTTCCTTGTAGATATTTAAGTTCTTTTTGAGTAAGCAATAACTTGCGGGGCCTTTCTGGATTGTAGGCCGCGCTCATGTTTTTGGGTTGATAGGGGGCAATGTTGGCATGCATCAGCCAGGCCTCTTCATTTTTAACAGTTACATAAGCCCCCTGCAAGCTATAATGATTGTTTTTTAACGATTTGACCTCCGACCCGATCAATTTTAAACCGGCCTCGAATTTTTCCAGGATTTCATAATTAAAAAACGCCTCTTTGTTGGTTTTGGATTCCACAACAACAGTGTATCATTTTGAACCTGATTGGGCGACCTCTTTTATTTTTGCCTGTTTCACGCTAATTTTAATAACATCATGAGGCAAATAGATCTGGTCAAAGAGGAAGAAAAAACCCTTAAATTTTGGGAGGAACACAAGGTTTTTGAAAAAACATTAAAGGCCACCGAAGGCGGCCGGTCGTTTGTGTTTTTTGAAGGCCCGCCCACGGCCAACGGCCGGCCTGGCATCCACCATATTTTGGCGCGCTCGTTTAAAGACATCATCTGCCGGTTTAAGACCATGCAGGGTCGGTTTGTTTTGCGCCGGGCCGGTTGGGACACGCACGGGCTCCCCGTGGAGATAGAGGTTGAAAAGAAACTTGGGTTAAAGAACAAAAAGGAGGTGGAGAAATTCGGCATTGCCAAATTTAACCAAGAATGCCGAAAATCGGTCTGGCAGTACAAAGACGAATGGGAAAAATTAACTCGGCGGATGGGCTTCTGGTTGGATTTGAAGCATCCTTATATAACCTATGAACCGGGTTACATTGAAAGCGTCTGGGGCCTGATAAAAAAGATATGGGATAAAAAACTTTTGGTTAAGGATTATAAGATTGTGCCGTTTTGCGTTAGGTGCGGCACGCCCATTTCCAGCCACGAGGTGGCCCAGGGCTACGAAATGGTTACAGATAAATCAGTCACGGTAAAATTTAAGGTGGCGGGCGAAGCCAGCACTTATCTTTTGGCCTGGACCACCACGCCCTGGACCTTGCCGGGCAATGTGGCCTTGGCGGTGGGGTCTAAAATCAAATACGCGGAAGTGGAATCGGCCGGCGAAAAATATATTTTAGCCAAGGATTTAGTGGAAAAAGTTTTTGGTCGCGTCAAACGCGATTATAAAATTGTAAAAGAATTAAAAGCGGCGAGCGTGGCCAAACTGGCCTACGAGCCCTTGTTTGCCGTTAAGGAACTGGCTTCACCTAAATCGTACAAGGTCTACGAAGCCGATTTTGTTAATACCGCCGAAGGCACGGGTATAGTTCATACCGCCGTAATGTATGGCGCGGATGATTTTGAATTAGGAACCAAACTGGGCTTGCCTAAATTCCATACGGTTAACCGCGAAGGCGTTTTTGTAAAATCAGTTCCGGTGGTAGCGGGTTTAGCTATTGTGACGGAAGCCAAAAAAGATGCCATGACCGAAAAGGTCATTTTATTTTACTTAAAAAAACAGAATCTGCTTTTTGGCGAAGCCGAATACAAGCACGAATATCCTTTTTGCTGGCGCTGTAAATCGCCTTTGCTCTATTACGCCCAAGAAAGCTGGTTTATAAAAATGTCGGCTTTAAGGAGCGACCTTATAAAAAATAATTCCAAAATAAATTGGGTGCCGGAACATTTGCGGGAAGGCCGGTTTGGTGAATGGTTGCGTGAAGTTAAGGACTGGGCCTTGTCGCGCGAGAGGTATTGGGGCACCCCTTTGCCGATCTGGGAGTGTTCTAAGTGCGATCATAAGCTAGTAGCCGGGTCTTTGGACGAATTAAACGCGCACCGGGCTGATTCGTCCGCCGTTTTAATTTTGATGCGTCATGGCGAGGCC
>JACPHE010000043.1 GCA_016188765.1 Parcubacteria group bacterium
AAAAAAATGGCTATTTTGCTTAACAACAGGTCCAATTTGCCGGTTTGCTCGCCAATCATAATCATCTGCGCCACCATAGGCGGCACCGATTTTTCTGTGGAAAACACCGAATTCATGGTATTGCCCCGCCTGACCTCTTCGCGGGCTTTAAGCACAATATCTTTGTAAACCTTGTTGCCCACCACATCGGCGGTTATGGTTAAGGATTGAATGATGGGAATTCCGCCCTTGATAAGCGTGCTTAAGTTTTCGGAAAAACGGGCCAAATATATTTTTTTAAAGATGTTGCCGAAAATCGGAAGTTTGAGTTTAACGCTGTCCCAGTAATCTTGGCCGGTTTTGGTTTGCAGGCCATACCACGCCCCGCCAATCAGGCCCGCCACAATTAAAATTGTTAACCACCAATAACCCCTAAGAAAGTCGCTGATGGCGATGATCAATTGTGTCAGCGCCGGCAGTTCTTGGCCCGATTCTTCCAAAACGGCGGTTAGTTGCGGCACCACGAATATCATCATCACCGCGCCCACCACCGCCAAGGCCGAAACAATAAAAATGGGATAAGTTAAGGCGCCTTTTACTTTTTTGTTTAAGTCGTAAGATCGCTCTTCGTGGTCGGCCAGATAATTTAAAACCTCCTGCAAACGCCCCGAGGCCTCGCCGGCTCGCACCACCGAAACATAAAAATAAGAAAAAACCTTGGGAAATTTTTCCAGCGATTGCGAAAAAGCCGTGCCGGCATCCACATCGGAGGCCATCTCCATTACGATTTTTTTAAGCGCCGGCGGCGATTGGTCGGCCATGGTGCGCAAGGCCTGCACCAAAGGCACCTGAGCGTCAAACAGAACCGCCAGTTGCCTGGAAAAAATAACCAAATCTTGATTCTTGACTCTGTTAAAAAACGCCAGTTCTCCGCTTAGACCCGAAACAAAACTTTTCTTTTCCTCGGCCACTTCTAAAATCACCAAACCGTAACGGTGCAGTGTTTCTATGGCCGCATCCCGATTCTGGGCCTCCACGGTTCCGGTTTGAATTCCACCTCCTGTGGTTCGGGCTTGGTAATTAAACTTCATGCCATTTTTATCTATGAATGAAATGAATAGTTATAAAAATGAGCACCCTGAGCATAGTCGAAGGGTAACAATTTGGTAAACTCTCAGTGTGCCAACAAAGAAGAAAGTTCCGACGGATTCAACGAATAGGTCTCGGCGTTTTCCAGCGAGATCTGGCCCTGGCGAACCAATTCTGAAAGGGATTTATTGAGCGAGATCATACCTTTGTCGGTGCTGGTTTCAATAACCAAATCAATCTGGTGTATTTTGTTTTCACGAATAAGATTGCGCACGGCGTAATTGGCGATTAAAACCTCCACCGCCGGCACCAAACCGCCGTCAACCCGCGGGATAAGCCGCTGTGAAATAATGCCTAAAAGCGCCCCAGCCAGCTGCAACCGTATTTGCGACTGCTGTTCGGGCGGAAAACTGTCTATAATGCGGTCTATGGTCTGGGAAGCCGAGTTGGTGTGCAGAGTGGCAAAAATCAAATGGCCAGTTTCGGCCGCGGTCACCGCCGTGGAAATTGTTTCCCGGTCGCGCATTTCTCCCAGCATGACCACATCGGCATCCTGCCTAAAAACCGACCTCAAGGCCCGATTGAAACTCAAAGTGTCCATGCCCACCTCGCGCTGTTCTATCATGGCCTTGTCGGGAATAAAAATATATTCTATGGGATCCTCTATGGTTATTATATGGCTGGATCTTTTACGATTTATTTCGTCCACCAAAGCGGCCAAGGTAGTTGATTTGCCGTGGCCAGTGGGACCGGCCACAATAACAAACCCCTGGCTGGGGCGGGTAAATTCGCGAAGAATCTGGGGTAAACGAAGTTCCTCTAAAGTGCGAATCTTGTAAGAAATCAAACGGAGAGCCGCGGAGACATAGCCCTTTTGAATATAAACATTGGTTCTAAAGCGAACCTGTTCTTTAAAACCAAAAGCAAAATCAATTTCTTTTTCTTTTTTAAATCTGGCCTTTTTTTCTTCGTCTAGCAAAGCCAAACACAAACCCTCGGAGGCCTCCGGGGTTATTAGCGGTTTTTGGGTCAACTGAATCAATTCGCCATCTATGCGCAGAGTGGGATGGCGTCCCGGGGCTATATGCAAATCAGAGGCCCCTTGTTCGGCGGCCACTGTTAAAAGTTCGTCAATTTCTCGCTTGTAATTGTCCATGGGCGCGATACTAATCTACAAATTCGTGCGAATGATACGAATGTTTATTCGAATGAATTTATTCGTGTCATTCGCATGCATTCGCATTATTGGCATCGCACTTATTTCAAAATTTCTTTCACTTTGGCCACAACTTCGGTGGGCGTAAAATGCGCCTTAATAATATAGCTTTGGGCGCCCAATTCCAAACCCCGTTTAACATCACCCTCCAAACCCAAATTGGTGAGCATCACCACCGGAATGCCGGCGGTCTGGCTGTCTGACTTTAGCGACTTTAAGACCTCGAAGCCGTCTTTTTTTGGTAAAACCACATCCAATAAAACCAAATCGGGCATTACCTCTTTGGCTTTAACCAAAGCCATCTCGCCGTCTTGAGCCACCGAGACATCAAAACCGACTTCTTTAAATTTGGTGGAATACATATCCAGCAAAAACGGATCATCTTCCACTAATAAAATTTTGTGAGCCATATTGGTTTTTAGTTAATGGTTTTTGGTTACAGTTTTTAGTTAATGGTCTTAGTTAAACCAAAACTGAAAACCGATAAACTAGAACTTAAAACTAATAACTGTGAACTGACTACTCTTCGACAACCCTCAACACTTCCTCAATGGCCACTAAACCGGCCAGTGCTTTCATTATACCATCTTGTTTCATCGTAATCATCCCCTGTTTTTTGGCCACCTCGGCTATTTTGTTTTCGGAGATATTTGATTCCAGGGTAATGCCTTCCATATCGTTAGACATTTCAAAAATTTCATATATGGCCAAACGGCCTTTGGTGCCTTTCTGGCCGCAAGAAGGGCAGCCTTCGGCTTTATAAAGAGTATAGGGCTTCTTAAGGCCGTATTTTGCCAATTCGGATTCAGAGATCTCACTAAGAGTTTCGGCCACAACCTTGGCCACCGTTTCCGGTATGGTGATGGGCTGGGCGCAATCAGGGCAAAGTTTTTTTATAAGCCGCTGGGCCAAACCGGCCACCAAAGTAGAAGGCAGAATAAACTGATCAATACCCATGTCAATCAACCGTGGAATAATGCCTAAAGCCGAATTGGTGTGCAATGTTGAAAAAACCAAATGCCCCGTCAAAGCCGCGTGCGTGGCCAAACCGGCCGTTTCTTTGTCCCTTATTTCCCCGACCATTATAATGTTGGGGTCCTGGCGCAGGATGCTTCTTAAACCCGAAGCAAAAGTATAACCAATTTCCGGCTTGATTTGCGACTGATTTATGCCGGCAATGTAGTATTCCACCGGGTCCTCCAAGGTGATGATGTTAACGCCCTCCTTGTTTAAAGAATTTAAAGTCGTATATAGGGTAGTGGATTTTCCCGAACCGGTGGGGCCGGTTATCAATACCATGCCGTAAGGATTTTTTATGGCTCGCTCATAAACCTCCAGGTTGTGGCCCATAAATCCCAAATCGGCGAACGAGCCCACGCCCACGGTCGGATCCAATATTCTTAAGGCGATTTTTTCTCCGTAAGCCGTAGGCAAAGATGAGACGCGAAAGTCAATTTTCCTATTGCCGACCTTGGTGCTAAACCGGCCGTCTTGCGGCATCCTGGTTTCGTCTATTTTTAAATTGGAAAGGACTTTAATTCTGGCAATGATGGAATTATGGGTGCTTTTGGGCAAAAGTATGGAAGAATGCAAAACACCGTCCTGCCTAAACCTGATTCTGGTTTCGTTTTCCAGCGGCTCTATATGTATATCGGAGGCCCGGCCTTCCACGGCGTGGCGCAAAACCACCGCCACCACCTTGGTAATGGGCGCTTCGGCGGCAACTTGTTCTATCTTTTCGGCTCCGACCTGAGCGGCGTTTAAATCCTCTCCCACCAATTCTTCTTCAAGCTGTTCCAGGGCTTTGGTAACTTCTTTACCCAAATTCCGATACTGCTGGGAAATATTGTTGAAATCGGATTGAGAGATAATATTAATCTTGGGAACAAAATTGGCCTTTAAGGCAATAAACTTTAAGGCCTCGCGGGCCTCCACATCCTCGGGGTCAACCATGCCCACAACAAGTTCGTTACCGTTCTTTTCTATGGGGACAAAATGATAATGCAAGGCCGCGTCTTCTGGGATTTCCTGCAACACCCGCCCCTCTATTTTAACCGAGGTTAAGTCCAGATACGGCATTCCCGAAACCGCGCTTTTGGCTTTTAAAATATCCAGGGGCTTAACCAAGTCCATTTTTATAATCTCTGTTTCCAGATCAGAAATACTGGCTAAGGCCTCGGGCGGGAAATCTTTAAGCTGGCTCTTCTTTAAAAAACCGTTGTCAATTAGATAAGTGAGTAGTTTCTCTGCCATTTTGGTTCTTAGTTTATGGTTTTTGGTTAAAGTTGTTAGTTAATGGTTTTAGTTAAACTAGAACTGGAAACCGATAAACCGAAACTTAAAACTAATAACTGTGAACTGATTAGTCGGAAAATGGATTTTTTTTGCCGGTGGTAGATGTGGCCACGGGCACGCCGGGCGGAGACGCAAGATTTTTAAACCGTTCATCTTCCAAAATTTTAACATTCAAATCCGAAACCATGCCGTTCCCCAAGGGTGCCACAGAACTTTCTTCCGGCAACACAGTGGAAGGCAAACCGCCGGAAAAAAAACCAAAATACAATATCAAAACACTCGCTAAGATCAGCGCTCCCAAAATAGCCAGCATTATTCTTTTTTTCTTAATTTCTTTGGTTACGACAACAGACATACATGATGAAAATCCCAAGCACCAAATTACAAATCACAAACAAATTCTAAGCACGAAATACCAAACGGTTTTGACATTAGAATTTGGAATTGGACATTGTTTGTCATTTGGGATTTGTCATTTGGAACTTATTTCTTAAGCACATAGGTATTCATGCTGACAGTGTAATCAATCACGGGGTCAATCGCTGAAATTACTTCTCCCTCGGCGTTCTTTTTTTCTTCTATAGCAAAAGAAATACCTGAAACATCGGTAATCCTTAAGTTCTTTTCTATCGCCTCAAGCCAATTTTTAAAAGAAGAGTAAGTGCCCGAGACCTGCAAATCCACTTCCAGTGTTTTTATGGAACCAGCTGATTTGACTTCACCTGTTCTGGGCGCGGCGCGAGCGTTATCCTCGCTGGTTGGCGTTTTAACTCCTATTGTCAGCAAAGCGAGGCCATTTTGACTAGCCAAATTTTCCATTATGCTTAAAAGTTCCGGTTTTAATTCATCGCCCGGAATGGCTTGTTCCAATCGAGACACATTGTCCTTTTGAGAATTCAAAACCTGGCTTACAGAATTTAGCTTGGCTATAACCTGCTTTTCCAAAGCAATGGTCTGTTTCTTTAAGGCAATCTCTTTTGTCTCCACTCTGAAACTGGACCAAACCGGCATAGCCACAAACCACACCGCTAAAACAAGCGCGGCATAAACAACAGTATTGGTTATTAACCTTTTATTCATTTTTTCTTATTAAATTCTTGGCAAAAACCATTTTCAAAGAAAACTTAACCCGCCCGTCTTCCGAAACACCGATATTGGATGTGGTTATGGAAGAAATATTCGGCGCGTCTTCAAGGACCTTCACTTGTTGAGCCAAAGCGCTGTAACTGGGCGCAGTGCCGTCAAGAGTTATTTCGTTGTTTTTTTCCGAACCCTTAAACGACTTAAAAGTCACAGTGTTTAGCGTTTTTGACTCCAAAACATCAAAAATAAATGACCAATAACGATGTTCGTCCAAAACATTCTTGAAGATGCCCAAAACACTGTTTAAATCATTAAGCCGGTTTTCCAAACTCATATCGCGCTCGGCCGTCAACCGCTGCAGCTCGTCGTTAAATGTTTTAACTTCTTGGGCTAGCTTATATTTCCAAAAATACAACGACCCGGTAAAAAGAAATATCACTCCGATCAAACCCAAGCCCACTTTACCCAGCGCGCTGAATTCCAGCCGAGGCGCCTCAAAGGTAACAAAGCGCGGCAAACGCTTTTCCTTGTTTATTTCTTTTTTTGGAATAAGGGAGATATTTTCCATCTTAGTTCTTAGTTTATGGTTTTTGGTTAAAGTTGTTAGTTAATGGTTTTAGTTAAACTAGAACTGGAAACCGATAAACCGAAACTTAAAACTAATAACTGTGAACTGATTATAGGTCTCTCATGGCCAAACCCGCCGCAACAGCCAAACCGGAAGACAATTCTCGGCGAAGTAGTTGTTCTAACAAGGGCTCGAATTTGATTTTAGAAAAAGCGTTGCCCACCATAACGGCCAGCCCCAGATGGCGGCTTAAATATTCGGTGAGGCCGGGCAAGTTGGCCGCGCCGCCCGTGAGAATTATTTTCTCCACTTTTTTATTTTCCTTTTTAAAGAATAAACTGTTCATTCGTTCTATTTCGTTGACCAATTTATCTATAAATGGGTAAACGACCTGGTTAAGGCCTTGGTTGGCGCCAGCCGAAAGCACGCCGGATGTTTTTTTTAGTTCTTCCGCCCGTTCCGGTATTATATTTAAACTCCGGCTTATCACTTTGGTTATTTCCTTTCCCGAAAGATCAGCGCTGTGGCTCATGAAAATAAAGGCCCTGTCGATTATAGTTAAATTGCTGTTTCTGGCGCCCAGATCGGCCAGCATAACCGTACCTTGATCGCTCCCCACCAAAATTCTGGCTAAACTAAAACTTTCTGATTCCAAAGCAGTTAAATTTAAACCGGCCGCGGCCGCGACACGCTGATATTTGGTCACAATTTCTTTGGGCACAGCTATCAGTAAAACATCGGCCTTCTGGCCGGAAGATGGAGAAGCTGGCGGAATAACAAACCAATCCAAAACAACTTCCGATAATGGCACTGGAATATATGATCTGGCTTCAAACGGCACCGCGTTCTCCAATTCTTTTTGGGTTAAATTTGGCAATTCCATTACCGTAATAAAACTGGAGAAGATCGGAATGGACATAACAGCGTCCACGGTCTTAATTTTTGCTTCTGACATTAACCGTTTAAGCGCTAAAGCAATATCACCTTCGGACATCTTTAATCCGGTAAGGGTATTAGAACCGTTAGCGTCTCCCAAAAAGTCAGAACCATCCATTATGCCGTAATTGAATAATCCTAAACCAGCATCATTTTTTTCCAATTCAACTATTTTTACTGAAGATGTGCCAATATCAACGCCAAGCTGACGCCGGGATTTTCGACTAAATGGCCACATACGATAATTGTTGTATCTATTAGCAAATTATACCACGACTGCGCCCTAAAATTCGGATAAAACGGTTATCCACATTATCGAGGCCGTCAAGCCGCAAATTCCAGCCGATTTGTGATTTGGGTCCGGCCAAGTTACCCTAAAACCAATGGGGTTTATAAAAAATCTAGAACAAGTCCTGTTCCCGCCGCACTGCCTAAGCTGCAAAAAAGACACCCCCGAAGAACCGGCCGCGATGCGCTGGTTGTGCTTGGAATGCCACCAACTTTTAATTCCCAGATGGCAGAAAAGCCCTTACAAACCGGAAATAGACGAATCATATTATCTTTTTGACTATAAAAAAGACGGGCTGGCCAAAAAACTTTTACACGCCTTAAAATATAATTTCGTTAAAGAAGCGGCCGCGAGTTTGGCGGTAGCTATGGAAAAAGAACGGCTCAACATTAAAAAAATTAACTGCGATTTGATAGCGCCGGTGCCTTTGCACCCTAAACGGTTGCGCGAACGGGGGTTTAACCAAAGTTATTTGATCGCCCAAAAAATTGGTGAGATAATCGAAAAACCGGTGGGCGAGGATATACTAAAGAGGAAACATTACCGCCAGCCGCAGATGAAAATTAAAAATAGAAATAATCGCGAGAAAAATATAAAGGGTGTCTTTGAGTGTGCAAAACCCAGTTTTGCACATGTGGCCGGAAAAACAGTGCTCTTGGTAGACGATGTGGCTACCACCGGCGCGACTATAAAAGAATGCGCCCGAGTTTTAAAAAACTCGGGCGCCGCCAAAGTGCTGTCTTTCACTCTGGCGCAGGACTAGTCACTCCATGAAGTTAAACTCCTATAGAATAATTACTTGAGCTATACATAACCTTGGTCTACTGCTACCTTTCGGCAAATCATCATCATGCTTTCTCCATAGATTAAAAAGTACTGAATTGGGCGACTTAGGATCGTCGGCCACAGCGTTAATTCTGTGCCATTTTATCTGTATCGCATCATTCAAATCTTCATAATGATCGAACTCTACTTCTGGCAACTCCTGATGAATAAATTCACCATCCAAAATCACATGCACCAGCAACCGCGCTTTCATCTTTTGCCTCCTGTGTTTTACTTTTTATCTCTTCTACCCAAAACAATGACAACAATTCCACCTATAAGAAGAGCACAAAAAATTATTATTGCAAGCACTATTGATGTTCCCATAAAACTAGCCCCTTGAGAAAAATCCGATTGATATGGAAAAGAACATTATGACTTCTTTTTTACCGCTTAACCCGATCTTTACCCTACCAAATCAACTGATTTCGGTCAATCCAAGCATATACCGAGATGGCGATCACCATCTCGGTATATTTAGAATTATAGAGGCGAGGATTCTATAAGAGTTCTATTTCAACTTCCAAATCAATACTAAATTTGTTCTTGATGTTGGTTTTGACAAAATTTAATACCGCTAAAATGTCGGCGCTGGTGGCGATGCCGAGATTGATTATAAAATTCGGATGTTTTGGGGAAACTTGGGCGCCGCCGATGGTATGACCCTTTAAAC
>JACPHE010000041.1 GCA_016188765.1 Parcubacteria group bacterium
AAAAGGTCCGACCTTCTAAGAAGGTCGGACCTTAAGTTTTAGATTACATTAATCACTTTTACCAATTTTTTGTGGCCGGTAAAGTCGGTTTTGACCTTAGTGGTGAACTTTATTTGGCCGTTTTTTAAAGCGTATAAAGTGTCATCCCCGCCTTTTTTTACATTGGTTCCAGCCCAAAACTTGCTGCCTCTTTGGCGAATTAAAACATTGCCGGCTTTAGTGGCTTCGCCGTCGTAAAATTTTAAACCCAGCCGTTTTGACTTGGAATCCCGCCCTAAACTGGTTGAGCCCGTGGCTTTTGTATGTGCCATATTTTTCTAAATTTGCTTCGCAAATTTAGCCAAAAATATGAGCATCCGCCGTAGCTTTTTAGCGAAGGCGGATAACCCTATTTCTAGCAAAATCGTCCCAACATCCTAACAAATCTGGTGGGTAAGGTCAAACATATACCGAGAACGCGATCGCGTTCTCGGTATATGTTATATTCTGAACTCCATTACATCACCATCTTTAACCACATATTCTTTGCCTTCAATCTTCAACCAACCCAGTTCGCGGGCTTGGCTCCAGGAGCCGGCTTCCAAAAGTTTATTCCAGTAAATAACTTCGGCCCGGATGAATTTTTCCTCAAAGTCGGAATGAATGGCCCGGCCGGCCCGAGGCGCTTTTGAATCAATTGGAATAGTCCAGGCACGGGTTTCGTCTTCGCCTGTGGTAAAAAAAGTCATCAACCCCAAGGTTTCATAGCTTTTTTTAATAAGCTGGCTAAGGCCGGTTTCGGCAATGCCCGCTAGCTCGTAAAGTTCCCGTCGTTCACTCAAGGACTCGGTCTCGGCCACGCTGGCTTCTAGGCCTATAGGCAGAGCAAGGTAAGGTATTGGGCCGAGAGTGTTTTTCAATTCGGAGTCGGGTTGCCAATTTTCCGAAAGTTCCGTTTCCGAGATATTAAAAACAACCAGCATGGGTTTATGCGTCAATAATCCGATTTCCGAAGCCACAGCCAGTTCTTCCTCGTCTAATTCATTTAAAAGCAGTTTGTTTGTCTCGAGTATCTTCTTTATTTTTTCTATAATGCCGCGCCGGCGAATCTTTATTTTATCGCCGCCCTTGGCGTCGGTTTGGGCCTTTTCAAAAACCCGAGCGGCAATATCGAGGTCTTTTAAGATCAACTCCAGATTTATAATCTCAAAATCACGCAGTGGTTCAGGTTCTTTTTCCACATGAATTATATTTGGATCTTTAAATACCCGCACCAAGTGCAAGATGGCGTCCACATCGCGGATGTGGGACAAAAAAGCATTGCCTAGGCCCAGGCCTTGCGAGGCGCCTTTGACCAAGCCAGCGATATCGGCAAATTCTATAATGGCCGGAATTGTTTTTCGGGAACGGGAAAATTCGGACAATTTTTTAAGCCGGTCATCAGGCACTTCCACCACACCGACATTAGGATCAATCGTGGCAAAGGGATAGTTGGCGATAACCACTTGCTTTTGGGTTAACGCTTTGAATAAGGTTGATTTGCCCACATTGGGCAGACCGATGATTCCGATCTTCATATTTTGTCTATGTTATTATATCTATAGCATGTCCAACAATATTTTTCACGAATACGATATTCGCGGCTTGTATCCGGACCAAATAAACGAAAATATTTTCTGCCGTCTGGGACAGTCCATTAAGCATGTTCTAAAGCCAAAAAAAATAGCCATCGCGAGGGACGGAAGATTGTCTTCGGATTCGCTTTTTTTATATTTATCTTCGGCTTTGGCCCAGGAAAAAATTAAGGTAATTGATTTGGGCAGAACCAGCGCGCCTTTTTGTTTTTGGTATTCTCAAAAATATAAGACCGATGCTTTAATGATAACCGCTTCTCACAATCCGGCCGGCCAGAATGGCCTGAAAATATATACTTATAAATCCGGTCCCATAGACAAGCAAACGGGCTTGGAAAAAATACGGCAAAAATACGAACTTTTGCCTCCGAACTTGCGCCAGATAAATCTTGGGCCGAAAAATATAAAAAAGGTTGATGTTAGGAGCAAATACCAAAAGTTTATTTTGGGTCTTGCTGGCAAAATATCTCCTAAGATAAAACTGGCGGTTGATTTTTCCAACGGTTCCGGCGCTGCCGAAACCACGGCGGTATTGGAAAAATTGAAAGTAAACTTTGCGACTCTCAACGAAAAAGTAGATGGGCGTTTTCCGGGTCATAGCCCCAATCCTCTGGATGAAGCCAGCCAAAAAAGCATGAAGGCCCTTGTAAAATCAAAGAAATTAAACCTCGGCGCGGTTATAGACGGCGATGGCGACAGGATAATTTTTTTTGATGAAACCGGGACGGCGGTGGATTCTAATTTTATGGTCTGTTTAATGATTGATCACGGGTTTTTTAGTAGAAATGCCGCGGTGGTCAAGACCGTTTCTATGGGGCGAATAATAGACGAGATTGCCCGGGACAAAGGTCTTAAAGTTTATGTTTCCAAGGTGGGCCGGAGCCATGTTAGGCGTTTGGTTAAAAATAAAAAAGCGGTCTTGGGCGCGGAAAAATCGGGACATTATTTTTTTAAAGAATACTATTTTGGCGATTCGGCCTTAGTGGCCTTGATGCGCGTTTTAGAGATTATTTCTAAAAATAAAAAATCCCTGTCGCAACTTGTAAAGCCCTATCAAAAGTATATTGTTGGGCCGGAAATATCTATTCCTTTTAAAGGCCGGACCGATCATATTATTAAGACCTTAAAAGACAAATTTAAAGACGGGCAACTTAACGAACTGGACGGTTTAAAGATTGATTATCCCGATTGGGGTTTTAATTTGAGAAAATCCAACACCGAACCCGTGTGGCGATTGACTTTGGAGGGATTGGATAAAAATGAACTGGGAAAACATAGAAAAGAAATAGAGGAAATTCTGATTTAATGATTTAATAGAAAATTTGATATTTGATATGAAATGATATAGAAAGATAAAACTTTAATAATAAAGCGATCGCTTTATTATTAAAGTTTATATTGTCGCACGGTGTACTATATTAGATGTGTTATATGGATTAAACAAAACTGAATATTTTTTTAAGATGTAGTTCGTTGTCTATATGTTTAACCATCATATATCTAACCCAGGGACGGATTTTGAAAACCTCAATGATAAAATCTATTTTGTTTTTACACTCATAAGGATGCACAAAAATACTCTTTTGTAATTGATAAAAACCAAGTCCTTTCAATTTTTCTCTCAAGGCCTCGCGGGCTGGTTTGTGTTTTTCGGGGATATCAAAAATAATAACCCGCCAAAAACCGTCCCATCTTTTAGGCACTTCAATCTCTAATTTATCTAGGTTGTAAATTAGTACTTTTTTCCTGCCGGCGTCAGTAAGAACCAGCGTAGTTGTACCGTTGTCGTTATCTATCATCCTCACTAACTTGTTTTTATATAGCGTCCTGATGGCCGTGTTCAACTTGATCCTATTTATTTTCTGCCATTCGTGACCTACACCCTTAATGACCCGGAAATATTGCCGGGGTGAACGAGCTAAACCCAACGCCAACCCGCCGGCGAATAGTAGCAAAACCTTTTTACTGGTTGACCCAAGACCTCTACTCATTTTATTTATTGATTTTTGATACTTCTGGTTTTATTAGGTTCTTATGGGAAAAATAAATACCATCTATATAAAATATATTATAATATTATAACAGCTATCGCTTTTATATCATACTTTATACTTTTTAATTTTGTGTTAGAAAGTTTATAAAGTTTATAATATAGAAATACAATATGGAAATATGAAATGCAGAAATACAAAAGGAATCAAAAAAATATAGAAATACAAAACGCCGAGGTTTACTCGGCGTTGGGGTTTGGGGGTTTAGGCCACTGCGGTAGAGTCATTCTGAATATATCTGCCAGGTCTTCAGATACATGGAACCAAAATTTAGAAAAACACTCGGGGCATTCTATAATAATACCTCCAACAATCTTGCCTACTCCAAAAAATGGAATTTTCATCAGAGAGCCATCGGTAGAGAATCCCACGATAAATCTTTCTGAAGATTCTACCCTGGCTAATGACCATCTACATTCCAGACATCTTAAATCCGCGGAATGGGGTATGTCGGAACTATATTTTACACCCCAGGATATAAATTCCATGTCGGGCCTCCTTTTTAGCTATATTTTTTAGAGAACAGTTTCTATGCGTGTCAATTTAGCAAGATATTAAACCGCAATCAACACTGGCAAGACCATGGGGCGGCGATGGGTTTTTTGGAACAAAAACTGCCCCAGCTTTTCTTTTATCTCTTCTTTAACCAAAACATCGTTGAAAGGATGCTCGCCGGCAGTGGTTTTTTCCACGACCCTTCTAATAATCGTACGCGCGTCGGAAAGCATCTGTTTATTGTCGCGCAAGTATATAAAACCCCGCGAAATAATGTCGGGGCTGCCCTGCACCCGTCCGGTTCGAGAATTTACCACCGCCACCACCACAAACATGCCGTCCTCGGCCAGCATTTGGCGGTCGCGCAAAACCACCGAGCCCACATCGCCCACGCCCAAGCCGTCCACCATAACCATTTCCGAAGGAACCGGCTTTTTATCGATCGTCATGGAGTCCTGGGTTAGGCGCACCACTTGGCCGTTTTCCACCACGGCGATATTCGTTTCAGCCAGGCCCATCTTTAATCCAAGATCTTTCATGGCGTAAAGCATGGAAAGTTGTCCGTGTACCGGCATTAGAAATTTAGGTTTCACTAAATCCAACATATATTCCAGATCATCCTGATGGCCGTGTCCGCCGGCGTGAATATCCAGCATTTTATAATTGTAGACCTTAACGCCATGGCGCAATAGATTGTCTTTTAAATGCTGTATGGTTCTTTCGTTTCCGGGAATAATGGAAGAAGAAAATATTATAGTGTCTCCTTTTTTTAGTTCTAATTGCTTGTGGCGGTGCGTGGCCAGGCGCATCAGGACGGCGTTTTCTTCGCCTTGGCCGCCGGTGCCCAGTATGGTTATTTTATCGTCGGGATACTTATTGCTTTCGCCGGCCGAAATCAGCGTGCCTTTTTTGGTCTTGATATAGCCCAAGACCTTGGAGACCTCCACAGCCGCTTTCATGCTGAAGCCCTCCACCACGACTTTCCGTCCATGTTTTTCGGAAATGGCAATAATCTGCTGGACCCGGTTTATAGCCGAAGCGAACATGCCCACAATTACCCGGCCCGGCGCGTTTTTTATCAAATTTTCCAAATTAACCTGAATGTCCGATTCCGAGATGGAGTGTCCCGGTTCTTCGGCTCCGGTACTGTCGGACATTAACAGCAACAGCCCATCTTGGCCGATTTTTTTAAGGCGGTCTATTTCGGCGGGTTTGTCTATAACCGGATTATGGTCAAATTTAAAATCCGAAGTGCACATTATCCGGCCCACCGGTGTTTTTATCAAAAGTGCCATGTCGTCGGGGATGCTGTGGTTGATGTGAATAAATTCAATCTCGAAGATGCCTATTTTTCTTTTGTCGCCGTTTTTGATTTCATCTATCGCCAGTTTGGGCAGATGTTTAAACTCTTCGTGCCGCTTTATGATCAGCCCCCGGGTTAGGGGAGCCGCGTAAATCATCGGGTTTCTTAATTTTTCCAACATATAGGGCAGGGCGCCGATATGGTCAAAATGGCCATGGGTGAATACCAAGCCGCTTATCTTGTCGGTTTTGTCTTCAAGGTATTTTATGTTGGGTATTAAAAGATCTATCCCGGGCATATCTTCTTCGGGAAATCGAACACCGGCGTCTATTATCAAGATATCGCGGTCATCCCGTTCGTAGTCGCGCCATTCTATCACAGTCATGTTCCGGCCGACTTCCCCCAAGCCGCCCAAGGGGATTATCCGCAGACAGTTTTGCTGGGGTGTTTTGGAGTGTTCTGTTTTTTCGCCTAAATTTTCCGGCGCGCGATTAAAGTAACCGCGCCGCGGGCTGGGCCGCCGTGGATTATTTTGCTGGCTGGAAGAACTTCTAAAAAACATTTTTCCGGTCTGGTTAGGTCTATAAGGTTGATTCATGCAATTATAAATTTCTAATAACTAATCTCTAATCAAATCCAAATATCTATTGGTTAATTTTTGGCATTGGGTTTTTGGTCATTAGTCATTGATTAGGCATTAGTAATTAGACATTTTGGTAGTGCCCTCGAGAGGATTTGAACCTCCATGAGCTTACGCTCACAGCGCCCTGAACGCTGCGTGTCTGCCAGTTTCACCACGAGGGCTAGGGTTATTTCTTTACTCTTTTAGTGGCAATGTGCCACTTGTTTATATTTTCAAATCTTTGCGAGGGCGTGTTTATGGCTGTCACTGCCACGCCTTTTACTTTTTTGGAAACAGCATAAGTGTAATTGGGGCTATAAAGAAACACGGCCGGGATTTCTTTCATCAATATCTCTTGAAATTGACCGTATTCTTTAATCCGTGTCGGCAGGTTACTTTCCTGTCGGGCTGATTCCAGCAATCCGTCGGCTTTTTTGTTGTTGTATAAGGCCAAGTTTAAACCCGGGTCCTTCCTTTGTGTCGAATGCCAGAAAGAAAACGGGTCGGGGTTCAGTCCCAGCACTTCTCCAAAAAGCAGGGCTTCGTACTGGCGCGGCCTGATGGTTTGGGTTTGGACAGCGTTTACCGGAACTATGTCTAAGTTTACCTTGACCCCGATATCTTCCCAGTTTTTTTGAACCGAGGCGGCCACACGGGTTAATTCCGGCCAATCAGTGGTGGTTAGCACGAATTCCAACTTAATATTTTTCCCCTTGATTTTTTTTTGCCTTAGGCCGTCGTCGCCAATTTTCCAATCGTCTTTTTCTAAAATGTTCCGCGCCTTTTCAACATTAAATTCATATATTGTCTCCGGATCCCCGATATCTAACAGGTTAAAAGAAAAGGGTCCGTTTTGTATTTCGCCTTCACCTTTTAAAATTTCTTCAATAATGCTTGCCCGATCCACGGCATGGGCCAGGGCCCTGCGAACCTCGGTTTCCTTAAGGGATTCTGACGCGGTTTGATTGAAAAAAACAGCAAAGTATCTTGGCAATTTAATGTCATAGAACTTTACGCTTCTTGATCTTGCTAGTTCCTCTTTTTCCAGCGGGGAGCTTAAAGAAAAACCATCAATTTCCCGCCGCTTGTAGGCCCCCAAGACGCTTTCTTGATTGTCGTAAAAACGGAGAGTCAGGCGGGCTATATTGGCTTTTTCATGATAACGCGGATTGGGGGAAAATTCCATAGAACGGACAGAGCCCGAAGCATTTTTGGTTATTTTCGCCAGTTGGTATTGGCCCAAACCAACTGGTTTTAGATTTAATTGCGTCAGCAGAAAATTTTGAGGTTGGATATTGGCCCATAAATGCTGGGGCAAAATGCCCACCGCGGCGTTTTCCAAAAAGGGCTCGTATTCCACGGGCAATTTCATGGCCAGCCGGCGGTTGTCTATTTTTTCAACCTTGACTCCCTGCCAGCTGTTTCGCAGCGGACTTTGGAATTTTGGATCCTTGATAAGATTGATCGTAAAAATAACATCATCGGGCGTGAACGGCGTTTTGTCGGGCCAGCTCAATCCGGAACGGAGCGTAAATTCATAGGTTTTGCCGTTGCCTTTGATTTCGTATCGTTCGGCGAGGTCGGGGATTATGCGGCCCGACTCGTCATGTTTAACCAGGCCGGAAAATATAAGGGTGGTAAGATCGCGGTCTACTTCGTTGGCCGAGGCCAGCACCGGGTTTAAGTAGCGGGGTTCGCCCACCAAACCCTCGGCGTAACTGCCGCCTTCGGCCGGCGCGGGCGTTCTTAAAGCCCAGTAATCATAAACACTCAAAAACAAACCGGCCGTTGCGGCCAAACCCAAAGAAACTAAAATAATATTAAGTTCTTTTAGGTTTAGGTTCCTAAAAAGATACCGCCAGTGATTTACCGAAAGCGAGCGCAAAAATTTTATGCGAATAGCGATTTTTTTGATCAGAGGTTTAAACACTGCAAATTAGAGGATTATGTTGGCAATGGCCGCGCTAAAAAACAAAACAGCCAGCACAATGGTAGACACAAAAAGAAATTTCTCGGCGCCTCTTTTAGTGTGATGGAATTCTCCTTCACCGCCAAAGGCGCCGGAAAGCCCGCCACCCTGCTGTTGAAGCAAAATGACCGTGCCCAGCAAAATTCCCAAGACGACTTGTATAATATTTATAAGCACTTTAACGGCAAAAACCCTGCCTTTTTCGGGTTATTTAAAGAGGATTTATTATATGTTAACGAGATTTATTATACTGCCAAGCATGATAGCAGTTGACCAAACATAAGTCAAATAAAAACCCGCCGGAATTTTTCTCCGACGGGATGTGGGACGGTCCGCTCATCGCCCGATGCGCGGCTTTTTACCCCTCACTTTTTCCTGACGATTTGGACCCATAATGTCCCCGTATTTCTGAAGTCCATATCCGACTTCACGAAGCAGGACGCGCTCATGGGTCGGTTGAACTTGCTCACTGGGGCATTCACATCGGAAGCCAATTCAACCTCGTAACCGGTCTCGCCGTTGATCCTGACATCATTGACAACCCTCTTTTTGAGAGAGTTGAGTGTTCGCCACTTCTCCGGGTAGGGGGCATCACCTTCTGTTTCCATTTCCCTAAAGCCCCT
>JACPHE010000045.1 GCA_016188765.1 Parcubacteria group bacterium
AAAATCGGGGAAAGCTTGGGGAGCCAACCGCAAATCACCTAGTTCTTTATATTTAGTCTGCCAATGATCTGGAAATTTTTCTTTGATGGCGCTACCCCAGATAAGTTTGACCTTAAAACCTTTAACAGACAGATTACCAACTAATTCATTTATTTGATCTTCATCAGAGCCCGGCTGATCAACTAAAAAATAGATCAGCTCGGGTTGAAACTTATAAAGCCCGCTTCCAGGGTTTAAAATTTCTTGAATATGTTGGCTGTATGGTCCCAGGTAAGTATCCGCCCAGATATTATGAAACAAAGTCCGAATCCGAAAAACTTCTGGCAGGCCCAGAAGCGTAAAGTTGCTCAAAAAAGCCACTTTTATTTTCCTAAAATAGTCCGGGAGTTTATCGATCTGGGCTGATAGTTGTTTAGATAAGAATAAATGATCCGCCACAGAACTGTTATCTTGAGCCACCAAATCAGAAATGGTGAGTTGTAACTGATTAAACGACATAATAAATTTAGTACGGTCTATCTTGATCACCGCCACCCTTGGTGGTATACCAATTGTTCGGGTCTGTTATACTTTTATTGAAATAATTTTGATTGATCAGTTTAAAGGCAAAATTGTTTTGGGTTCTTTTCACCCGATCTATAGGATTTAACAAGGTCGGTATAAGTGAATAAGGCCAAATATTCGCGTCAATAAATCCAGATTTTTCTAATGATTGTATCGAAAAATTTTCCGTAAAGAAAAAATCTATCAGACCCAAATCTTGACTCTGGCAATACTTTATACTCTGCAACACTAACTGTTCTTCAATATCCTCACGAGCTATTAGATCAATCATCCGTCCTACTTTTATGCCTGTAGGTTGTTTTTCTGTGCCACTGGTTACATCCTCTATTCGTAAAACAAGAAAACCCCCTAATTTGTCCCCGCGAGATACGGTAAAAATACTGTATTTAACCAATGGATTATCCGCATAGCGCCAGTTTAGATATTTGCTGGAGCGATCGATAGAAACGGGATATCTAGCTTTGATTTCCTCCCAAAATAGATCAAATTCGCCATCGCAATGGGTTACTATTTTAAACTCCAAAGATGAATCTGATACCTGTTTTTTTTTATAAATTTTAAAATTTAAATCTTCTTGATCCGTTAGTGTTTCCATTGCTCCAGAATTTAGAATACAAATATACCTTTTAACACTGCTAACTTTGTAACCCATCTTTTCAAATAATGGCCGGGCCAAGTCGTTGACATTATGATCCACCGCCAGATCAAAACCTTCCTCCGCCGCTTTCAACAGCATGGTTCCGTAGCCGAGCGAGCGCAGATTTTTTCTGACCATCAAATTGGCAATCCAGTTACACTTTATAGACCGCCCGAAAAAATTACAACTCGCCGGAAATAATCCGATTGTGCCTACCAAATTCTCTTTCCGATCAAATAAACCCAGCGAAGTATATGAATCGTGATCGCCATTAAAAACATTGTCAAACTGCCAATCGTAGTATGTTTTATTGGTCAAAATATGATCGGGGCGATACTCGCGGGCATTAAAATCTTGCAGTTTTTCCCATTCTGATTTTTTAATCGGCCTTATCTCCATATTTTTGAACCGCCGCACTGATAGCAGCGACAGAATTAAAATTTTCCGGGCTTAATTCTTCCATGTCTATTTTTACGCCAAGTTCAGTTTCAATAAAAAATATAAGCTTCATCATAGAAAAGGAATCTAAAATTCCCTGCTCTATAAGGTTTATGTTTCGGTTTTTGATTTTTCTCTGCGTTTCCTTTTCAAGAAATTTTTTAAGTTTTTCTTCCAATGTATTCATTTTTTAATTTAACTCTGTCAATTTTACCAGTGCTTGTCTTTGGTAATTTTCTTTCCACTATCTTTTTAGGAATCATATACGGCGGCAAGATTCTGCTTAAATCTTTCTTGATGTCCGCTTCCGGTTTTGGCAGTTTCAAATCAATAAAAGCGACAAGAAAGCTACCGCCAGTTTCACCCTCCGGCACCGCGATTGTCGCCGCCTCATTTACATACGGTAAAGAATATAACGCGGAATCAATATCGCCAAGCTCGATTCTGTTACCATGTATTTTTACTTGATTGTCTTTTCGACCAATAAATTCGTAGTTACCGTCTTTCCTTAATTTTACCAAATCGCCAGTTTTATAAACTTTTCCGGTTTTTCCTGGACGCGGATCTGGAATAAAAACTTTATCGGTTTTCTCTTGATTTTCCCAATAACCCGGGCTAACGCCTTTACCGGCCACATACAATTCGCCTTCAACATCAAAAACCTCAACTCCACGGCAGGCCTTGCCGATCGGGACCAGCTTGGTCAAATCTTTCGGCGCTTCAGGAATCCGATAGAACGAACATTGCACCGTGGTTTCAGTTGGGCCATACATATTTACGAATTCTTTATCTGGAAATATCTTCATCCATTCGGCAAGATATTTAGTCGGAAATCCTTCGCCATTAAAAAAGATTTTTTTCAATTTAGGCAAACGATCTGGTTTTACTAGTCCGGAATTCCATAGATATACCATTACCGATGGAACAGAATTCCAAATAGTTAACTTTTTTTCTTCTATGAACTTAGTCAGTTGGCCGGGGAAAAGTGAAAGTTCCTCCGGAACTAAATAAAGAGTCGCGCCCGATCTGAAAGCACAGTATAAATCAAAAGTTGAAAGGTCAAAATGCAAAGGCGGATGCTGGGACATTCTGTCTTCTGATGTGATGCCTAATTCCTCCACCGCCCAATCGGTAGCGTTAACTATGTTGCCATGGGTGATCATCACCCCCTTGGATTGGCCCGTGGAACCGGAGGTATAGAGAATGTAAGCCAAATCAGTTGAGTCGTTCTCATAAGCTAAATAGTCATCACTTATAGCAGTAACCGCTGATTGTTCCATGTCTAGATTGAATAAATCAGAAAATCCACTTACCAGTTTCGATGTTTGATTGTTATAAATGATCACAGCCGGCTGGGCATCGCTAACTACTTGCTCCAACCTCGTCCGCGGAGCTTTCGCATCCAACGGCACATAAACAGCGTCAGCTTTAAGAATCGCCAAAACCGACTTAATTGAATCAATTGATTTCGGCAAACAAAAACAAACCCGATCGCCCTTTTTAACACCCCTCTTTTTTAAGACCCGGGCCAACTGGTTGCTGGACTTATCTAATTCGGAAAAAGTAACGCCAGTGTCACCAAAATCAACAGCAATCTTATTTGGATATTTTTTCGCCGACTCGGAAAAATATTCTTGAACTAATTTAACCATAATGCGATAGCTGCAACTTGATTTTTAGTATGCGAAAAAGATATTAAAAATTTACCTTTTTGACCTTTTACTTTTACGTTTGGAGCACCGTTTTTATTGTTACGGATTTCCACATCCAACACCTTATAGATCGTGCTTTGTAAACATTTCAAAACCGCCTCTTTGGCAGCAAAACGAACGGCAAAATGAGGATAAGGATCGGCTTTAGACAAACAATATTTAATCTCGTCGGCAGTGAATATTTTTTTATAAAAAGACGGATTACCCTTATACGGTAATTTTCTAAAGCGGTTTACTTCTTCCACATCCACCCCAATTCCCCTTGTATTGGTGCTCATAACTTTATTGACTCCAAGATTATATTGGCGATCCTTTTACCCGATTTACCGTCCACTTGCCAACATTGTTCCCTAACTAAACACTGCCGACCTTCCCGATCCAGGGTCGGATTCTCTAGGTACAAATTGATTTGATTGATGAACTCTTCTTTGCTTTTGGGATAACTTATACCTCCGCTTTTTACCGCGTTTTGATAATGGGTCATCTGGTAAAAATAGGTGGGTGATTTGGACATAAGCTCGCTTCTTTTGACTTCAAAATCAATGTTTATGACCGGCTTATTAAAAATTGCGGCGTCAATGCTCATACTGGAGGCGTAACAAACAAACACATCGGCATTGGCCAAGGTATCAGTCAAACCTTTAATATCGTCAAAACTCATATCCCAATCCACGCCCCTCTCTTTTGAAAATCTTATACCAGGGTAATCATAAATTAACCATGACCTTTTTTTAAGTTCCAATTCATCTGCAAAATCATTGGGCTGAAAACGAACCATAAGTTGAGCTCTTTGTATTTGACCCGACTTTATAGCGGTTTGAAGTAAATCAATAATATCCCAATCGGAATTACTAAATGTCTTGCCCATGGGTGCGTAGACAATTAACTTTTTAACCGGATCTAATCGCTTCTTTACAAAAAATTCTTCCCGGCTTAAAGGTTTATGGTTTATATGCCAATCATAACTGGGTATTCCAATAACATAAATATCTTTCTCCACCATATCGGCATATTTAATCGCCTCCTGTTTCACCAAATCATTAAAGACCAAAAGTTTGTCCGGCAAAACACGAATTATGTTTCTAGCTGTAAGCTTATCCCAAGAATTTATAAAACCTACTGTTTTCACTGATCGTCTTTTGGCTTCCCTCAACAAAGATATCTCTAAACCATCAAAGAGATTCGCCAAAAAAACGAGCGCTGGTTGATATTTTTCGAAATAAACCGAAAAAATATTTTCTCTGACTAAAAAATAATCCCCCAGTCGCACCAATTTTCTGATCCAGTTTTTAGCCAGAAAAATATTTGCGGCAGTATTAAAAAAATAAGCTGGGTAATTTTTATTTTCTTCTAAAGTCATTATCCGCCTTAATTTGACTGTTTCAGTATTCAGTAATTTAAACGACAGACTAGAAAAAAATTTGCCCCAACCGTGTAGAGCATACCCGGCCACGCTTTCGTAAACAATCCGGGGGTGAGAAAATTCTTTTCGATAATACTCGGCTCGTTCTGGCGATCCCACAAAAAAAACTATTCTGACATTAGCGTCAGAGGATAGATTGGAAAATATATTAGTCCTTAGTATGCTTTTGGCTTCCGTACCTTGGAAAAGGGTTATAAATATGGTTTTCACGCTTTTGCAATTATAACCCAGATGTGTCTTGCCATGTAACTATTGGTCGAAAATCAAATGTAGCGGTTTAAAAAATTCTCAAACACTTTGGCCATATATTCCCTTTTCTTCTTATCAATACCCTGATACACGCCTACCCAAAAAGAATTCTTCAGAATAAAGTCGGTATTGGTCAAATCACCCTTACGATGTTTGACTTGGTGAGTGATAAAATAGGGCTGCTTGGTAACATTGCCCGTAAACAGCATCCTGGTACCAACATTGTTTTGATGCAAATGATCCACGATTTCTTTCCGGCTAAACGGGCAATCCGATTTAAGCGTTATTAAAAAGCCAAACCACGAAGGCGCACTCCTTGCTTCTGCTTTGGGTAAAATAAAAAAATTGCTGAATCCGGATAATTTTGCGTTTAAATAATTAAAATTGCTTTCGCGTATCTTGGCAAATTTATTAAGTTTGCTTAACTGGATCAAACCCAAAGAGGCCTGGAGATCGGTTGTTTTTAAATTATAGCCAACCTCAGAAAAAATAAACTTATCGTCATAGTCAGATGGAAGCTGGCTTAATTTTACAGCTCCAACACCTTCATCGCGCCTTTTATCTGATCCGGTTTTAAACCAATATTCTCGGCCCCAGTCCCTCAAGGATCTGATAATTTTAGCTAATTGAGGATTGTTAGTTACCACCGCTCCGCCTTCTCCTGTGGTGATATGATGCGCGGCATAAAAACTAAAAGTAGCCAAATCACCAAAAGTTCCCACATATCTATTTTTGTAGCGGCTGCCTAAAGCATCGCAGCAATCCTCTATCAACCATAGCTTATAGCGCCGGCAAAATTTTTTAACCGCGTCCACATTAAACGGATTTCCCAGATGGTGAGGTAAAAAAATAGCTTTTGTTTTTTTAGAAACTATTTTTTCTAGTTGACTAACATCCACATTAGCCGTAGCCAGATCAATATCTACAAAAACCGGCGTTAAACCTTTCAAAATCAGAGGATTAACCGTGGTAGGAAATGCCGCGGCTAAAGTAATAACTTCATCGCCCAGTTTTATCCGTTTTTCGGCTAAGTTGTGAGAGGCCAGTGCCGAGATCGAAAGCAAATTAGCCGAAGAACCCGAATTAGTCATAATGCAGTATTTAACACCGAGCAGCTTAGCCAGCTTATTTTCAAACTCCGAAGCAAACCTGCCTTCAGTCCACCAACCGTCCAAAACGGCCTCGGTCATAGCTATCAATTCTTTATGGTCAAAACTCTTGCCTGAAGCTGGAATGTGAACTTGACCCGGCACAAACTTTGTATAACTTAATTTTCTTTTATAACCCAACCGTATTAGGTCCGCCAGTTTTTTATCCATAATAATTAGATATATAACTGATTCAATGTAATAAAAATAACAAAACTCCCCCAAGTGTTCAAAGGGGGAGCGTTAAATTTTGATATATTTTTTCCGCGATGGCTTCGGGAGTCAATCCATAAATGGACCGCATATAAGTTTGCGACCCGATTTCAGAAGGGTAATGCTGGGGTAGGGCAATTTTCACCAAACCCATTTTGGGCACTGTGCGCTCCGACAACACCTCCGCAACCGCCGTGCCTAAGCCCCCAAATTCACATCCTTCCTCCACTGTGGCAATTAACCTTGTCTCCCGCGCCGCCTTTCTCACAACTTCCTTGTCCAACGGTCTCAAGGTCGGCATGCTGACGAACCTAACAGAAAGATCTTTGGCTCGGAGAATCTGAACTGCTTTAGAGGCATTTTCCAAAATATTGCCGGTGGCAATAACGACCACATCGCCTCCATCCTGCAAGGTTATCGCGTGGCCGATTTTAAATACCGGCTCTGACTCGTGGATATCTGGCTCGCCCTTTTTACCAATCCGTAAGTAAACCGGACCGTGGTAGCTCAAAGCGGCCAGAGTTGCCAATTTTGCCTCAATAGGATCGCCCGGGTTTAGAATCACCAGGTTGGGCAGTGCCGACATAACAGCCACATCATCAATGGCTTGGTGGGTAGCAGCATACTGGGGATAAGAGAATCCAGCTCCCACGCCCACAATCAGAACTTTCAAGTTCTGATAACAAACATCGTTCCTGATAAACTCAAAAGGGCGAAAGGCGGCAAAGGTCGCGATTGAATAAACAATCGGACTTTTACCGGAAAGAGCTAAACCGGCCGCAATACCGACCATGTTCTGCTCGGCCACCCCCACATTCAAAAACCTGCCGGGAAATTTGTCCCGGAACGGCTCCACCACACCGAATCCCAGATCACCGGTAAGAAAAAAGATACTCTCATCCTTCTCCGCCGCCTCAATGACCGTTTTGATGAAGGTTGTTCTCATGATCGCTCCACCTCCTTTAACGCCTGAAGGTATTGCCCCTGGTCATCTAATGACCGGTAATGCCACTCTAGTTGTCCTTCCATAAAAGATACTCCTCTGCCTTTCACAGTATGAGCAACAACAGCGCTGGGATATCCTTTTTTAAAAGGAACTCGCTTCAGCGTATTGTAGATCGACGAGAGGTTGTGCCCGTCAATTTCTCTGGCTGCCCAGTTAAAAGCGGACCACTTTTTTTTCAGCGGTTCAAGATTTACTACTTCTTCGGTCCGGCCTAAACTCTGGATTTTATTGAAGTCAACAATCACCGTGAGATTATCCAGACCGTGGTGGCCAGCCAGCATCGCCGCTTCCCAAACCGAACCTTCATCGCACTCGCCGTCGGATATCATCACAAAAACCCGAGACGGGTTTTTGTCTAATTTCCTAGCGAGCGCCAGGCCCACCCCCATCGGCAAACCATGACCCAAGGAACCACTGGAAACCTCCACTCCAGGAACGCACCGGCGAACTGGATGACCGGGTAAACGGCCGCCGTCCACATAATACTCTTTCAACAGGTCGGGACTAAAAAAACCCCGCTCCGATAAAACGGCATACAAAGCAGAAGAAGAATGACCCTTGCTGTAGACAAAAATATCACGACAAGGATCATCCGGTCGCGCCGGATCAATCTTCAATATCTCGAAATAGAGAACAACCAAAAGGTCGGTGGCCGAAAAAGCGCCGCCGGTATGAGAACTTCTGACCGGAGTGGCCATTTCAATAATGGCCTTCCTCACACTGCGGGCATAACTTCCCAACCCAGCTAGGGTATTTTTCATGACAGTCCTCCTCTGGCAATAAAGATTCGTTCAAAATTTGTTGTTGTATGATGTAAATGAACTAACGATAAATCTTTAAATTACCCCTATTGGGGTGACTATCCTGCCTTTCTGAAGGTTTTATCTGGGACAGGCAAAAGTTCTTTAAGATCTTAATCGCATTTATTCATAACCACGCTATACAACAGGAGGTAACGATGAACCCCATAGAATACCAAGAAAGAACGCACTCCATTTTTCACAACCTGAAAAATGACATCCCCGATGACAGAACCCCCAGATCCATAACGGTTATCCAGTCGGGTGTGCTGGTGGCTTGGCTTGAGCCCGTCACAGTAAGAGACCTGGATTCGGAAGAATCCATACGCCTCTTCAGCAAGTGGCGTGAACAGCATAGCTGGTGGTTCCCGGCTCAGTTCCAGGTGACGAAAGAAGGCACAGGACGGTGGCTAAAGGCGGGGCTTTTGGATAAGCCCGATCGGATGCTATTTTGGGTTGTGGTTCCTGACAACAGTACTGCCCGAAAAATTGGCCATATGGGTCTTTTCCGTATCAACCCCGAGGATTACTCCTGCGAAGCCGACAATATCGTGCGGGGCGAAGAGGAGCCCAAGGGTATCATGACCAGTGCTTTAAAAGCCCTCATGGCCTGGACATTTTCCATTCTTAAAAACTGGGCATTGGAGCTTACGGTTTATGAAGACAATCCTCGAGCTCTGGCTCTATATGATCGCTGTGGTTTCAAAACGATCAAAAGAATCCCTCTCAAACGAGTTGAGGAACCGGGCATTGTAAAATGGGAAGAACTTCCCGACGAACTTCCGGGATGCTCACTGTCGGCGGAAAGATATTTCCTTAAAATGCGGATAGAACAACCCAGTTGAAATTTGTCAATCGGTACCAGACCCGTAGAGATACGGGTCTTTTAATTTTAGACCTTTTGTGTTATTTTAATTATCCTATGAACAAATCCAGAAAAAAGGTATCCGTCGTTACAGCTTGCTACAACGAATCGGCCAACATACAACCACTCTACGAAAGAATCACCAAAATCTTAAAAGACAGTTATGAATTGGAAATTATTTATGTTGACAATGATTCTTGGGATAACTCCCCGGAGATATACAAAAAACTGGCGGCCCAAGATAGTCGAGTCAAGGTGATTTTTATGAGCCGCAATTTTGGCACGCCCCAAACCAGCTATTTTGCCGGTCTAGAATACAGCACCGGGGATGCCATCGTTTTGATTGACGGGGATTTGCAAGATCCACCCGAAATAATTCCCAAATTGCTTGCCAAATGGGAAGAGGGCTATGATGTTGTTTATGGCATAAGAAAAAAAAGACAAGGCCGATTCTCCATGCGTCTGGCTTACAAATTGTTTTATAGGGTTTTCAAAAAACTGGCTTATATTTCCATACCGTTGGACGCAGGAGAATTTGGATTGATGGATAGAAAAGTAGTGGACAAAATAAAAAATTTTCCCGAGAGCGAGGTTTATATTAGAGGCCTGCGGGCTTACACCGGATTCAAGCAAACCGGGATTGAATATACTCGCGAAACACGCCGAGCCGGCCATAGCACCACAAGTTTTATAAAAGACATCGGTTGGGCTAAAAAACTAATAATAAATTTTTCATACAAGCCCCTGGAATGGATCTCCATCGTGGCTTTTATTGTATTTATTTTAGCGGTGACTTTAGGAGCTATAAATTTATTTTTATATTTAGCGAATCCCAATCAAAACCAACCCTCTGGAACCCCCACTATCATTTTTGCCATCCTGCTTTTAGGATCAGCTCAGTTGCTCTCACTCTCAATTATTGCGGAATATTTGAGCCGAATCAGTTTGGAAGTAAAAAAACGCCCCCGCTATATAATCAAGGAAATTTTAAACGATAATCAATAATTAAAAGCCCCCGACGGTACCGTTGGGGGCGGTTTTTTGAGAATGCATAACTCCTAGGCCTTGAGGAGCTCGCGGATCTGGCGGCCGATGTAATCTATCTCTTCTTTTGTTCGCTCAACTCCGCTGGGCAAATTAACCCCCTGCAAGCCCACGAAATAAGAGTTGGGATTGAGACCGGACGCTCTGGGGTTGGAATAAATCGGAAACATGGTGATGGGGAAGAAAAAGGGCCTGGTATCTATCAACCGATTTTTGAGTTCTGTTCTGAACCAGTCCCGGCTGGCAGGAACATCCTCTGCCAAGACCACCGAACTCATCCACATATTGCTTCTTACACCATGCGGCTCCCGGTTTATCGAAATGGCGGAAATACCTGAAAGCTGCTCTTGGTACCACCCGAAAATCTGCCGTTTTCTAGCCACCAACTCCTCAATCCGCTCAATTTGGGCTAAAGCAAGTGCCGCCTGCAAATTGGAAAGTTTGTACATATACCCGACATCTTTGACCCAGAACTGGCGGCTGGGATCCATCCCGCCCTTGCACAGCAGTTGGGCGCGCTCGTAAAACTCATCACTGTTAGTAATAAAAGCCCCCCCCTCGCCCATGACAGCTATCTTGGCACCCTGAAAACTGAAAACGCCAATATCCCCGATAGCACCGGCTTTTTTGCCTTTGTAAATTGTCCCCAAGGCCGGGCAGGAATCCTCCACCACAAAAAGACCATGGCGTTGGGCAATCTCCATGATCCCGTCCATATCGGGCGCGTTGCCGTACATCCATACCGGCAGAATTGCCCTGGTTCTCCTGGTGATATTTCTCTCCACGCTGTCGGGGTCTAAGCACCAAGTGGCTCGGTCAACATCGGCAAAAACCGGCGTCGCCCCGACATACTTCACCACATTGGCGCAGGCGATGTAGGTGGTATCAGGAATAATAACCTCATCGCCCGGACCAATATTGAGAGCCAGCATAGCCAGGTGCAGCGCGCCTGTGCCATGCGAAACGGGAAGCACATGCTTCACCCCCAGATATTCCGCGAGCTTCTTTTCAAATCTTTCCAAGTAATCGCTCCAATGCCAGTTCCAGCCATGCCTGACAGCGTCAAGCACATAGCCCTCCTCCAACTTAGTGATAGAGGGCCCAGCCGTAAGAATCATCCTATCAGGCCTATCCATTTCCAACCTCCTTGTTAAAGAACGGTTAACCACCTATTTTCTACCTGTTTCTACCTGTTCCTAAAACAATCCGACTCTGGAAATGGTTTTACCGTTGTTATATACTCTTGAAAATATGGTAAACATAAAAAATGTTTTGGTTACCGGGTCAAACGGTTATATAGGATCCCTATTAGTACCTTTGCTTAAGCAAAAAAACTATAAGGTTTGGGGCTTAGATACCTCCTACTTTGATGATCCGGAATGTCACTTTAAAAAAACCACCCTGCCGGACAAGTTTATAAAAAAAGATATCAGGGACATAAAAGCCGCTGATCTTAAAAATATAGATGCTGTTTGTCATCTGGCGGCTTTGTCTAATGATCCCCTGGGAGAAATAAACCCAAAACTGACTAGGGATATAAATTTGACGGCGTCGCAAAAACTGGCCCGGTTCGCTAAAAAAGTTGGGGTCAAGAGGTTCTTGTTTTCATCTTCCTGCAGCGTCTATGGCGTTATGGGTGATCAAGAGATCACGGAGGAATCCCCTGTTGATCCTAAAACTGCTTATGCTGTATCTAAAGTTGAATTTGAGAAATCCCTGCTTAAGCTGGCGGACAAAAATTTCTGCCCTGTTATTCTCCGCAACGCTACCGCCTACGGTTCATCGCCAAAACTACGGCTGGATTTGGTCTTAAACAATTTTGCCGCCAGCGCCTTTACCGCGAATCGAATAAATATCCTAAGCGATGGCACGCCCTGGCGGCCCATGATCCACGCCGAAGACATTGCTCGCCTCTTTGTCGCCTTGCTTAAAGCTCCAACCGATAAGGTTGCGGGACAAATTATAAATTGCGGCCGGAATGAAGAAAATTTTCAAATCGGAGAAATAGCCAAAATTGTTAAAAGCGTCTTTAAAAAAACCGAGGTATCCTTGGCTGTCAATCCGGATAAAGATTCCCGCACCTATAAAGTTTCTTTCAATAAATTAAAAAAAATGCTCCCGGAATTTAAATTCAAATGGACGCTGCAAAAAGCCGTCCGGCAATTGAAAACTGATTGGGAAAATAATCCTCCCCCGACCAAAGTTCTGACTTCAAGAAACTTTATGCGTCTACGGCAACTTAATCATTTAATAGATAATAAGAGAATTAACCAAAAATTATTTTGGCATCATGATTAGAATCTGGAAAAAGGTGGTCTTTATTGGTTTAAAAAAGATAGCCGGTGATAAAAATCTGGGAACCGAACTCTTTGAACAAATTATAAAAGTGGTGCCGCAAACAGCTATCGAGGCCTTGGTCGTGGATAACATTGATAATCCCCATAAAGTACTGCTTATTTGGAGACAGGATAAAAATTATTTTGGCTGGCATATACCCGGCGGATACATAAGATTCGGCGAAATGCCGGAGGATAGATTGAAAAGAGTTATCAGAAAAGAATTGGGGGTATTGGTCCGTAAATATAAAGATACCTGTTTAAACCATACCTTAATCGACTCTCGCGGCCATACTATCGGGCTTATCTATCTAGTAGAACTGGAAAACACTCGCACTATAGATGGAACATGGTTTGACAAGATACCTACCCCGATTATTGAGCGCCACAAAGAAATAATAACCGATGTTCTTAAATTTTCTTGATTTTTTATGTAGGTTCCCAAATCATCCAAGAGCGGTCGCCGGAACGGTACAGGGCATTAAGCTCTTCCACATGTTTCATATGGTCCATGCAATGCCAAAAACCTCTATGCGCATAAATGCTCAATTGACCTTTTTTGGACAGTGCTTGCAGGGGTTCCCTCTCCAAAACGCAATTTTCGTCTGGGGCCACATACTTAAAAATCGCCTTATTAAAAACATAAAAACCCCCATTGATGTAACCGGAAGAACGCGGTTTCTCTTTAAAGACAGCCACCAACCCGGACTTAGGTTTAATAATGCCAAAAGGGTTTACATAGTTTACCCCGCAAAGAGTCCCCACTGTTTTTTTACTTTTATGGTACCGAAGCACATCCGGCAAGTTGATATCGGCCACCCCATCGGCGTAAGTTAAGAAAAAATCCTCCTCCCCGGCCAACAAATTTTTAATTCGGGCCAATCGGCCGCCGGTGTTGGTGCCTAAGCCCGTATCGGCAAAAGTGATCCGCCAATCGTCTATTATACTTTTTTTATTAACATAACTGATTTGTTTAGGCCTAGTCCCCATCTCTAAAATAAAATCATTGTTATGTTCGTCAAAATTCAAAAAATAGTCCTTGATCATCTCGCCGCGATAACCCAAACATAAAATAAAATCTTTATACCCCCAATGGGCATAAATTTTCATCACATGCACCAGCACTGGGAGATGTCCAATCTTCACTAAGGGTTTGGGGCGAAATTCGGTTTCCTCGTTCATTCTCATACCGCGGCCGCCGCATAAAATAACAACTTTCATATTTGTCTATGAGCGTAGCGAATAGCTACAAATATGCAACCCCGCACCAAGCCTGTTTATAATCTCGGCAGTGAACCAAGAGAGCCGCAGGCGTATCGCCCAATACTCGTGGATGTGTACACGCGTGGATGGGCTTTGGTGCGGGGTTCATAATTTTATTGATATGACATATGTCACTAAAGTATACTCAATATAACTCACTTAATCCGATAAAGTTCCACCGAGTCATTTTTATAAATCAACTGCAATTCTTGATCACGGCTTAAATCAATGCTGGCGAACTGCTTTTCCCACGGCCCATAATAGACATACTTGGCGCCCAGGTCTGCCCAGCCAATCTGAAGTTTTTGGTAACGCCGCCTTAATTCTTGCACCTTTAGTTCCGGCAATCTTTGGAACATCACATTATCTCCGCCGCCAAAATAAGAACCGTATAGAGACAAAGGAGCATCTATGGTATTGCTAATAGTATAGTAACGGCTACAGCTCTCTAGACATTCCAAACCACGACCGTCTCTCAATCTTTTTTCCAAAATATCACCACTTACGCCAAAAACATTATTAACCTTTAAAAATAATTCCTCAACCTTAAAATTGGATATGGATGTAAGAACTCCCACAGGCAGCACCGGGCGCGCGGATGTAAACGCGGTTAGATAAACAGAATTTAGAAACGAGGGGGAAACCACTCTGGGCTCGGCCAGGTGTGCATCCAACCAACGCCAAGATTCGGCAAAACGCTTAGGAAAAACATAATCCCGCAAAACTTCGGGCGAGGGCGACATAAATCCATAAACATTAACGATTTTTTTAGTAACAAGTAATAGACAAAGGCCAATCAACAATATTGGAACAAAAACTTTTAGCACCGGCTGTTTAAAGGAAAATTTTTCAAACCAAATATAAAACATATTAAACAATATCAAAAATATAATGGGGCTAATAGCCCGAGGCCAATGATCCGAATGAGGTACAAAACCGATAACAATTTGAACATTTAAAACAATCGCGCCGGCCAGCAGGCACATCCAATACAATATCGCCCTCGGTC
>JACPHE010000048.1 GCA_016188765.1 Parcubacteria group bacterium
CAAAAAAAGACGCTTTACTGGCGCCAAGTGTTGGTTTTTTGGTGGCGGCTTTGTTTTTAATAGTGGTAAAAAATTTGGAATTTAAACTGCCTTTCAACAAAAATTGGCTGCTTTTTGTTTTTCCGATTCTGTCTTTGGCCGGATTATACGCGCTTTTTAGAATTTCTTTGATCTGGCGACCATTTGTATTCCAGTTTGGAAAATTTTTTGTGGTGGGCGGGTTAAACACTTTTTTAGACCTAGGCATCCTTAATTTTTTTATTTTGATCACCAACATAACCGAGGGTTATATGTTTTCTGTTTTCAAGGCCGTGTCTTTTATAGTTACAGTGGTCAATAGTTATTTTTGGAATAAACTTTGGACTTTTAACAAAAGAGAAGGAAATTTCGCGCTTTTCTTTTTGGTGGTTACGGGCAGTTTTCTAATCAATGTCGGCATTGCTTCGTTTCTGGTAAATATAGTCGGCGCTCCCGATGGCATTTCGGCTAAACTGTGGGACAACATCGCGGCGTTAAGTTCCATTGTGTTTGTGCTCACCTGGAACTTTTTGGGCATGAAGTTTATCGTCTTTAAAAAATCAATCCCAAAAATCAGCGCCTTTTAAATGTTTTGATACTATGCCTCTAAGTGTGGTAGTATTTTTTTAGTTCTTAAAATAATAAGAAACGCTGTGGCATTTCTTGAATTTCCGTCGCTCGGCCATCACGAAAATAAATTTTCGCATGGCCTCACTAGGAAATATAAAACAAAAAGGAGGTGGTTTTATGAACGAGGCAAGCGTGGTCTGGCAAGACCAAGGCGTTTCGGTCTGTAAACTGTCTTTGGAAGAAATCGCGGCTGTTGTGGCGCAGGGCTTATGTTGGGTTTTGCCGGCGGCGCATATCAGCGCCAGAAACAGCGAAACCGCGCTGATGACAGACCAAATGATTTTTAACAACGATTGGATCCGCCGCTTGAGCGACCGCCATATGGTTGAACTTACAGTAATTATCGTCTCCAAAGTCACGGCTCCAACCGAAGATGAAGCCCGAGCGCGGGCTAAAACAGCCCGAACCGCTTGGGAAGAAAAAAGACAAGCCGAAGAACTGACCGCCCGAGAAAAGGTTAAGGCGCTAACCCAAAAAGCCAAAATGGCGTGTGAAAAATGCGTCGCCTTGGCCAATGCCTTCAAAGGCGTTAATATCTTTGACGACGAAAAAAAGTTAGCGGGCGATCCGATGCTCCAAAAGCAGGTCGTTTCTTTGGGTTTGGCTTTAGAAAGCTTGGCCGAGGTTATTTCCAGCACTATTGAGGCATTGTTGAACGGTGATCCCTCGGCTCTGGTTAAGGCCGATCAAAGTTTGAGCGAGATTTCGGAAACCGAAGTCCATCTCGCCTTAAAAACCGCTCTGGATGCTCTGGGCTCCGGGCACGAGGCCGGTCTTAAAAAGCGGGAATTGGAAGAAATTTTCTTGGCGGCTTTTTTCTCTTGTTTGTTAAGAGAAAAAGATCCCGAATACGCTGGCCATGTTTACAACCTGGTGCGAGTCCAAAAACCCAAAATCCCGGATGTCGCCGGAATAATCCAGCATCACCGGCGCATTGAATGGACAGGTTTTGATCATTACCTCCGTTTGGAGGGCTCTTACCGGGTGATGCTGGTGGCTTCTGAAGAACTGGTTAAAATTTTGCTGGTGGCATTATCGCTGGAATTTAATCAGCGCGTTCTCGGTGGCGAAAGCCCCGAGATGGTTCTGGAAGACATGGGCTGGCGCTATAAGAAACCGGCCGCTGGGCCGATTTATAGCGCGGTGGCTCATGTTACCGCAGGTTTGCCTCCGTACTCGCGGGCTTGGAGCGGGCTCTGCAATCGTTTGGGCCTGGTGCCCAAAAAAGCGATCGTGGAGTTTACCCGAAAGACGCCTTCGGCAAATCAGGCCACCAATCATTTGGGTGTGCAAGCCGCTTTTGGAGGCAATGCCGCGAGGTATCTGGGGCTTTTGGGTGGCACGGGCGTGTCTTTGGGCCATCGGCCGGATATAAAGTTTTCTCCGTTGATTTGGCTTTTATGGAAGAAAGGAGACGATGGAAAGTATTCGGTGGCAAAACAAGTGGACCGAACCAATTTGTTTTCCATAACTACGGTCGCGGCGGTGGATGGGGAACTTCGCATGGCGCTGCTGCCGGTGGGCTACGGCGATTTGAATCCGCAAATCTATGCCCGGAACCGCCGGCGGGTGATTGGCCTTTTGGATAACGAAAGTTTTGCTGGAATTAAGAACGCCATTGAACAGGCGGTCAATATCCAGCAGGTGATATCTGATCTGGAAAAACAAAAGGAGCGATCCCCCAAACAAAGTCGGTAAGCAAATAGGGTTCCGTTTAAACAACGGAACCCTTCTA
>JACPHE010000047.1 GCA_016188765.1 Parcubacteria group bacterium
TTCGAATATAAAAATGAAGCTGGCCTTCAAAAGAAGTCATTTCCAAACTGAACCATTCCTGCACCCGACCTTCCATATATTGTTTCCACCAACTGCCCGGATACAGGGTGCTGTGCATAATGGCCAAAACCTGTTCCATGGCCAGGGGAGTTTTTTCCACATCGGGCGGCAGGCGAAATTCCAGCATCACCCATTTGATTTTTTTTATAAACTTGATGCGGATATGCAACAGCCACGAATTCCACAACAACGGCGCAAAAGCCACCGGGCCAATGACCCAGCCCCACTGCCAAAAATGCCGCCAGACCGGCTTTAGAATTGCTAGAATTAGAGTAAAAGGATTATCGGCCATAACTTATTAAGTATTTTATCATTTTTGCGGATTTATTAAAAAAGCCCCCGCGTTTGACGCAGGGGCTGACGCTCCTCTTCTCGTCGTAATCCTTGAGTGAACTAAGACACTTGATATTCCATCCGTCAAACATATTATAAAAGCGATCGCTGTATTATTGAAGTTCTAAAATCAGAATCAGAATTTGCCACAACAAAAACCTCCCCAGATGTCCAACATCTGGGGAGGTTTTTGAGGTTGGTTAGGCCAGATGATATCGGCCGCCTTCTTTCTTTTTAAAGCCGTTAAGATTCAAAATTATGGTGGAGGGCTTAACCACCCGTTTGGCCAAAACCTGTTTGATCACATCTTCGCGCGTCAAGGGGCCGTTGGCCGAAAGCACGCTGGTGATAACATCTTTAACCGTGCCGGCTTCGTAGCCCCAGTCCTTAAGCGCGTAAAGCCCCCGGCCCACCAAAACAAATCGCCCGTCTTTAATAAGTTCGTTGTGGACGGTCTGGGGCAGAGCCACTCTTTCGGAAAAACCGGTTTTATTTATTTCCGAAGCCACTTCGGTAAAGTGCATCGGCTTTTCAACGCGCTTCATCACCAAATAGGCCTTATCGCGAACGCCCCGCGGAGAAATCTCGGGCCAATCAGACATACCCCATTCCTCAAAAGCGTTTCGAGCGATATTTTTAGCCGAAGCCAAATAGGCCTTAAGAGTTTCCTGATTCAAGCCCGGATTATATTTCTTGGCCCAGCCGGTTAGCTCTTCAAAGCCAACCGCCTTTTTTTCTTTTTTAAAGTGACCAGTCAAATGAGCCGCCAAGCCCTCCTGATTTTTTACGGCAGCGCCGTCCACGGCCCAGCGGGGCCAAAAGACCTCGTCTTCTTTGGTGCGTTCAAAATTGCCGGCCAAGTTCAAAAACATCACCACCGCGCCTTCATATTTTTTAATCGGTTCGGGCCTGGTTTCAAAATGATCCGCCGCGAATTCGGCTTTAAGCAAACCTTCCTCCATGACTCCGCCCCGCGCCTTAAGAAAATCGGCCAGAACCGAAATCACCGGCTTGATTACGGCCTCGTTGGCGGGGCTTTTAACATGGCGCAAAGCGTCGGCTTCTATCTGGCGCACCCGTTCGCGGGTGATGCCATAGCGCTGGCCGATGGCCTCCAGCGTTTCATAATCGTCCTGGCCAATGCCAAAACGGGACAAAATAATGTCCTTAGAGCGATCCGACAGGTTATCTATTAATCGATTAACGATTTTTTTGATGTCGAACTTGACCATATTTAATAAGTATTAAATTGTAATCTAAATATAAACTAGCATCCCCATAGAATTTAGTCAACCCCGTAGTGGACTTAGCCTAGGCCCGCTTATGACCCGACCAAATAACAAGTATGGGGCTGGCTACGAACATAGAAGAATAAGTCCCAAAGAACACGCCTAAAATCAAGGCCAAAATAAGGTTATTGGTGCTTTCCCCGCCCAAAAAATAAGCCGCCAAAAGCACTAAAAAAACAGTCAGCGAAGTGTTAATGGAACGGGCTATTGTTTCGTTGACGCTGTTATTTACCGTAAGGTCGAACTTTTCTGATGGATTTTTTCTTAAATTTTCGCGAATGCGGTCAAAAACCACGATGGTGTCGTGCACCGAAAAACCCAAAATTGTTAAAATCGCCGTTACAAAATAGGAATCAATCTCCACACCCTTAAAATGCCCCAGCGCGGCAAAAATTCCCGTGGGTATGGCCACATCATGAACCAAGGCCGCTATGGCCGTAACGCCATACTTCCACGAAGACACGGGTTTAGAGACCTTTCTGAAAGCCCAAGCAATATAAAGAATGATCAAAATCAAAACATAGATTATCGCCTTAATGGACTTTTTCTGAAGCTCCGCGCCGATAACCGGACCGATGGATTCAAATCTTTTTTCTTCTATGGGAGAAAAATCATCAAGATCCCTCTTCATGGACTCGTGGGTATTTTCGTTGACTGGCCTAAATTTTATAATAAGACCCTTCTCGCCGGTGGGCTGAAAGACGGCATCTTCCAGCTTATGGAAAGCCAAAACTGAAAGAATCTCTTGGTTAGACGGCCGTTGATTTTTAAATTCCACCTCCCACAAAGAACCGCCGGTAAAATCAATGCCCAGTTTAAGACCCCAAACGGCTATGGCAACAACGCTCGCCAAAACCAAAACAGCCGAGATGGTTAAATAGATTTTTTTATTGGGAATAATGGCTAACATATATAACTACGAAATTACGAATCAGTGCGAAACTACGAATCAATTATCCTATTCGTATGTTCGTAACAATTCGTACCTTCGTAGTGATTACTATTGTTTCCACAAAAACTTAAATTTCTCTAACTTCGTTCCTTCAAACATTCTCAAAAAGGTCCGCGTCAAGGTGATGGCTGAAAACATAGAAATCAAAATGCCGATGATCAAGGTTAAAGCAAAGCCCCGCACCAAGCTGGAACCGAACCAGTAAAGTATAAAGGCGGTTATCAAGCTGGAAACATTGGAGTCGCGAATTGATGTCCAGGCGCGGCTAAAACCTTCGCTTAAAGCAGCGCTAAAGGATTTGCCCGATCTTAATTCTTCTTTAAGCCGTTCAAAAATCAAAACATTGGCATCCACCGCCATGCCTATGGAAAGAATAAAACCGGCGATGCCGGCCAGCGTCAGCGTGACTGGAATCAACTTAAAGATCGCGAGCGACACTATGGCGTAAATAATCAAAGCCGCGACCGCCATGACCCCGGCCAAGCGATACCAAAAAATCATAAACAGGCCGACCAAAACGAAGCCGACCAAGCCGGCCATTAAACTTTTATCAAGCGACTCGCGGCCCAACGAAGCGCCCACGGTTTGCTGGGAAATTAAATTTATAGGCACGGGCAGGGCGCCGGAATTTAACCGCTCCACCAGTTCCCGAGCTTCCTTGGGCGTAAAGCTTCCAGTTATTTGGGCGTTGCCGTCGGAAATTTCCTGCTGAACCACCGGCGCCGAAATCGGCTCGCCGTCTAAATATATGGCGAGCTGATGGCCCACATTCTTTTTGGTTATTTGAGCGAAAAGATCTTTGCCGACGGAATCAAATTGCAAAACAACCTCTGGCCGGCCGGTTTGCTGGTTAAAACCCAAAGAGGCCTTCTCCAGATAGCGGCCGGTCAAAGCGGTGGGAGTAAAATAGGGGTCCAACACGGTTAGATCTATGGTCTGGCCTTGAAGTGATTCCAATAATTTTTTTGACTCTTCTTCGGGCCGCTCTTCTTTAAATTCTAAATAGGGCGTTTGGCCGATCATTTGAATGGCCTGATTGATGTCTTTAATACCGGCCAGTTCCACCACCAAACGCCAACTCTCTCCGGCCTTATTGACCGCCACTACCGGTTCGGAAACACCAAATAAATTGACGCGCCGTTCTATAACATCCCGCAGACCTTCCATGTAAAAGACCCGATCGGGCCCGGCCACATCTTTTAGATCGGCTTCGTAAACCAAATGCGTTCCGCCCAAAAGATCCAGGCCCAAACGAAAGGGTTTAGTTAAAAAAGAAGGTAAAAAACCTCCCAGAATATGAGGATACAAAAAAATTCCCGCCGCAACGGCCAAGAGGATTATTAAAGGAATAGCCAATCGAGGTTTCATAGATTACCAATTATATATAGCGAATCTAAAATGAAAAGTCAAAATAAAAGACCCGCCGAGTTGTTTAACCCGACGGGCCGAAGCGCGCCCTGGCTCAAGGGGTGCCGGCTAGAACCCAACGCAGAAGAGCAACCCAGGGAAACCGAGATTCTCGGCATTCCACCGGTCGCAGGCAACACGCACCTCGAGGTACGAGCCCACATATGCATTACCCACCTTCGTGCTGGGAGCGGGATACATCTTCCGCTTCCACACATCCCAGCGGGGATGGAAAAGAGGGATGGACATATGAGAAATCCCATTCTCCACCCACGACCTTTTGATTTCGGTCCAGGTGCCATTTTCCTCCACATACTCCACCCGGACTCCATCCTCTTCAACAACAATTCTCTCCATAACCATAACCTCCCTGAAAAAGGCGAAAAGTGCTTACCTTTAACTGTATATATCTATTATACACTATGAGATATATATCTGTCAAGTAGCTAGAAACTCTGCCGTTCCAAGACCTTAAAAACTGTAAGTCGTGTCATTTCTTCTTTCTATGGCGAGAACAAAGATGCTTTTTTTATCGGTCTTATATATTATCCGAATATTACCCTTTCTGATTCTAAAAATATCCTCGCGGCCTTTTAGCTTTTTAATGTCCAGGCCAGATTTATCTCCTCTATTCAAGCGAGCCAAAATAGATTTAACCTGTTTTTGCTCTTTTGGGGTTAACTTGCTTAAGGACTTGGAAATTTTGTCCATGTATCAAAGGCGCGACAGTAATTCAGAGATTGGCACGCCGCCTTTTTTGATGCGGGTAAAATCAATAATGGTTTCCCATAAACTATCATCCTCTTCTACCGGGCTAATCTTAAAAATCGGCCTGGATTTTTTAAGCACTACAAAAGACCGGCCTTTTTTAATTTGGGCCGCATAGGTCTCAAGATTCTCGCGGAGTTCCTTTAAACCGACAATAGAGTTACTCATGATGTTATAAGTTTATTTTAAGATTAACTTGTAGTCAATCTTAACATATTTCACGATCGTAAATTATGTTAAGATTGATAGAGATTTTAATCTAAACGAGTAATTTTTACTCAAAACTTCCTCTCCTCCAATTTCACTGGAATGGTTAGGGTCTGGCCGCTGCGGAGAATTTTGAGGTTGATGGTTTGGCCAATGATGTATTTTTGAATCACATCGGAAAGAATATTTTTACTGGTCAACTTTTCGCCGTTAACTTCGGTAATTATATCGCCCGCTTTAAGGCCGGCTTTTTCGGCCGGGCTGTCTTTTACCACCACCGCTTCATTACCCGATGGTTTTAGCCAAGCGCCTTCGCTTACCGGCAGATTATTTTCTTTCTTGATGGCCTCGTTGAGCGTTACATACCTGATGCCGATATAGGGGTAAACAATCCGCCCTTGGGCTTTGACGCTGTTAATTGATTTTTTAACTTCGTTTACGGGTAAGGCGAAACTGACACCCTGCGCGCCCTGGGCCACGGCCACATTTACGCCGATAACTTCTCCTTTAAGGTTCAACAGCGGCCCACCGGAATTGCCCGGGTTGATGGCGGCGTCGGTTTGAATAATATTGCGGAGCTCTTCGGTTACACCGCCACCCGAAGCCACGATGGTGCGGGCCAAACCCGAAATAATTCCCATGGACACGGTGTTTCTAAATTCGCCCAAAGCGTTGCCGATGGCGATAACGGTTTGTCCTATCTCTAAATTATTGGAATCGCCCAAAACCACCGTGGGCAAATTGGCCGCCTCTATTTTTATAATGGCTAAATCCTTTAACGGATCGCGCGCCAGCACCTTGGCCGGATATTTTTTTTCATCGTTGGTTAAAACCGTGTACTCGGCTTTAGTGTCGGCCACCACATGTTTATTGGTAACAATCAAGCCATCGGCGGAAATCACAAAGCCGGTGCCGCCGCCAACTTCTTGGCGCTTAAAACCGTTTTGGCATTCGGAGGGCACCAGAAAATCGCCAAAAAATTGTTTAAAGAAAGGGTCTTCGCCAAAAGGGCTGATGTAGCAGCGCTCCACCACCGGCACATCTTTGGAAACAATCACGCTCACCACCGCCGGCGAATATTTTTTAACGATGCTGATAACCGCCTCCTCCTGCGCAAAACTGGTTTTGGGAATAACGAGAGGTCTTTCGTTTTTTACTATTGACGGCGTAGCCGGACTGCCCGAAAGGCCATAAGCCCAATACGGCTGATTGGCCACATAACCGCCAACAAATCCAGCCGTTATAGCTGCTGCAACAACCATAATAACTGATTTAAATTTTTCTAAAGTCATAATATTACTATAACTAACAGAAAACTCGGAATGACCCGGATCATATCAGTAAATCTGGTGTTCAGATTATCTGGCACCCCGATCAAACCGAGTTTTCCGAGTTATTCTGAAATATTAACCTAAAATTTTCAACTGCCTCAAGGCCTTCTCGTAGGTTTCGTAAACATCGCGCGCTTGGCTGTAAGATAAACGAAACGAGGCGTCATGCACCAAAGAATTTCTTGTTTTATGCATCCGCCAAACATCGTTGATGATAGGTAAGTGTTCTGGCAGAACTTTTTGCAACCGCTCGCCCATGCTCTCGCCCTGATAACCCAAAAGAGTCAGCACATGGTCAAAAAAATTATCGGCCTCTATCACCGCCAGTTTCCATTGGGCCTCGTCCTGATAATTTAAGCGCAAGCCCAGTTGCTGCCAATATTCTTTTAGTTCTTTTAAAGGCAAGGGCGAGGGTTCGTCCGGCCTCTTTTTAGTGGAAAAATAATAGGAATAATAAAGAAACTTTTCCGAAAAAAAACCGGCTTGGGCCTTAAACCAAACAGCGAGACCAACAAAGATCAGGGTGAGCAAAACAAAAAGAACTTTAAAAACAGACACGGCGGTTTTAAACTCCGGCCTTTTGTAAAAAGTTGTTAAAAAATCAACTAGGTTGTACCAAATGTCAGTCACAATACATGAATCCCGAAACATGAAGCATTCTGACCCATGATTTATGGTCCATGTTTTATGTTTTATGTTTCAGGTTTTATAATTTTCATAATACTCTCCAACTTTAAACAATAAATTTTCGCCAAACCACGGCCCTAAAATTTGCAGGCCCACGGGTAAATTATCCACCTGGCCGCAAGGAATTGAAAGGCCGCAGATTCCGGACAGATTGGCGGTAACGGTAAAAATATCGGCCGCGTACATTTCTAGGGGGTTATTGGACTTATCACCTATCTTGAAAGCCACCGTGGGCGAGGTGGGAGTCATAATCACATCCACTTCCTCAAAGGCCTTTTCAAAGTCGTTTCGAATCAAGGCGCGGACTTTTTGGGCTTGGGCGTAATAAGCGTCGTAATAGCCCGACGATAAAGTGTAAGTGCCCACCATAACCCGCCTCTGGGTTTCGGCGCCCAGATATTGGCCGCGGGTTTTGGTATAAACATCCATTAGATTTTCGGCCTCGGACCTGGGACCGTATCTAACACCATCGTAACGGGCCAGATTGGCCGAACATTCGGCGGGCTGGATAATATAATAAGCGGCTAAAGCATATTCCGTGTGGGGCAATTTTATTTCTTTAATTTTAGCTCCTTGGGCTTCAAACCATTTTACGGCTGATAGAACTTTTTCTTTGATATCTTTGTTTATGCCTTCGGCTTCAAAATACTCTTGGGGTAAGCCAATTTTTAAATCACCAATGTTTAGCTCGTCTATTCGATTTTGATTTCGGGTATGGTTGGGCACAGTGGTGGAATCCAAAGGGTCGTGACCGCAAATGGCGTCAAAAATAAGCGCGGCGTCTTTGACTGTTTTAGCGAGAGGACCGATTTGGTCTAACGAAGAACCCAGGGCCACGGCGCCGAAACGGGAAACAGCGCCATAGGTTGGCTTTAATCCCACCACGCCGCAAAAACCGGCGGGCTGGCGGATAGAGCCGCCAGTGTCGGTGCCCAAGGCGCCGAGGCACATCTCAGCCGCCACCGCGGCGGCCGAGCCACCGGAAGAGCCGCCGGGCACGCGCGAAACATCGTGTGGGTTTTTGGTCGGCCCGTAAGCCGAGTTTTCGGTAGAAGAACCCATGGCAAATTCATCCAGATTGGTCTTGCCTAAAATGACTGCCCCTTCACGGCCCAATCGTTCCACAACCGTGGCATTATAAGCGGCCTTATAATTTTCTAAAATTTTGGAACCGGCCGTGCAAATTTCGTCTTTGACCAAAATATTGTCTTTGATCGTGAGTGGGATACCGGTTAAATAACTGGCCTTATTATCTTTGATTTTCTTATCGGCCTCTTTGGCTTCCACTAGCGCTTTCTCGGCCCGCACCGATAAAAAAGCGTTTAATTCTTTATTTTTGGAATCAATTTGAGCTAGATATTTAGACACCAATTCCACCGCCGATATTTTACCAGCAGTTAAAAGTTCGTGAGCTTGTGAGATTGTTAGATTCTTTAAGTCCATAATGCCTAATGATTAAATGACAAAACCATATTTAGCCCTTGATATTTGTGCTTTGTAATTTATTTGTAATTTGGATTTTGTAATTTGTTATTTGCCTTTTAGTACTTCCGGCACCATCACATATCCTTCCTTATGCTCCGGCGCTTGTTTGATTAAATCGCGCCCGGACTTTTGATCCAGTAAATCACGATCTTTATCTTTTCTAAAAACGCTCTCCAAACCGGTTATCTGCCGAATCGGCTGGATATTTTCCGTTTTGACTTCCGACAACTTACCCACAAAATCCAAAATCCCCGAGAGCTCTTTTTGATATTTTTCTATCTGGCTCTCGGTCAGCTTAATCCTCGCCAACTCGGCAATATGCTTTACTTCATCTTTGGAGATCATGCTATTTATGATAACAATTTTCTGTCTGCTGACCACTATTGACAATAAAGTATAGATACGGCATAACCTCACTAATCCCCGCAGGAAAACAACCGGCGGGGATTTTTATTTATAAGCGTCTTTTCTGTTTCTAATTGAGTGCAATATCACCCTTGAACCATCAACATCATATCTGATTCTATAATCACCGAGACGCAACCTCCATTTACCATAGTCAACATCCGCCAGTTTTTTAATATTGTGCTCTCTTTTTAAATTAAAAGGATCGAGCGAGAGCACAGCCACGATCTTGCTAAAAGCGGCGAGCAATTTACTGTTTTTGCTCACCGCTTTTTTAGATTCGCGATCAAAGCTGGAAGTGGTGTATACCTTGAACGCCATTCTAAAAATTTATTTTTTCTTTAATCCTCTAAGCAACACACTGGCTGGGCGTATCTGGCCGGCTTTATATTCTTTATAAGATTTGGCTATTTGTTTTTTAATTTTGGGATCGCGGCTTTCCAAAAAGTCCTCAAACTCGTCTATATCCATGAGACCAGCCACGGGATAACCGTCTTTTTCCAAAATAAAAAACTCTTTGCCCAGGCGAGCTCGCTTTACAATACTACCTAAATTTATACGGGCTTTGGTTATGGGTATTACATTTACCATATTGATTGGTATTGATTAATGTTAATTAACATAGCAAACCAACGGCCTTTCGTCAATCATATCAGCTTTAAAAATTCTCTTTCGGATAAAACCTTCACCCCTAATTCTGTGGCTTTATCTAATTTTGAACCGGCATTTTCGCCGGCTACCAGATAATCGGTCTCTTTAGAAACAGAAGAAGAAACATCGCCGCCCAGCAAGCGGACTTTTTCTTTAGCGGCATCGCGGGTAATGGTTTCCAGGGTGCCAGTGAAAACAAATGTTTTACCGGCCAATTTTTTGGCCACCTTGGGCATTTTTTGAATTTCCACAACATTGTCCAGTTTAGCGATAAGATGCTGATTATCTTTAAAGTCAAACCAGTTTTTGATGCTCCGTGCCGCCTTTTCGCCAACACCCGGAACTTTTTGCAGCCCCTCAACACTGGAAAACATTAAATCCTTTAGGTCGCCAAAATACATAGCCAAAAGATTGGCCGTCTCCTCGCCCACATGGATTATGCCTAAAGAATAGATGAAGCGCGCTAAAGAGATTTTTTTTGATTTTTGTATTGAGGCGATGAGCTTGTTCGCTGAAACTTCGGCAAAGCCCTCCAGTTCCAAAAGATCTTTCGGTTTTAATCCAAAAAAATCAGCCGCCGTTTTAACCAAACCGGCATCCACCAGCTTATCCACTATTTCCGCCCCCAAACCGATAATGTTAAAGGCCTTTTTGGAAACAAAATGATACAAGCCCTCGCGGTGCTGGGCCGGACAATTTTTATTAACGCACCGATGCGCCGCCTCGCCCTCGGCTCGCATCACTGTTTGTCCGCACACCGGGCACTTTTTGGGAAAATGGAATTCTTTGGCGTTTTGGGACCGCAGGTTTGTTAAAACTCTAACCACATCGGGAATCACATCCCCCGCCCGTTGAACAATAACCGTATCGCCCACCCTAACATCCAGCCGGCGAATTTCATCTTCGTTATGAAGCGTAGCCCGTGTTACCGTTACCCCGCCGATATCAGCCGGCTCCAAAATTGCCACAGGCGTCAGCACGCCGGTGCGCCCGACCTGAACCACAATATCTTTTACTTTGCTAGTTGATTCCTTGCCCGGAAACTTAAACGCCACCGCGCCCCTGGGGGCTTTGCCCACCACGCCCAGTTTGGCATAGGTTTGGTTTTTGTTAACCGAAACCACCAAGCCATCTATTTCCCAAGCCAATTTTTCTCTTTGTTTCTTTATCGCCTCCCAAAATTTTTTAACCGCCGCCGCTCCGCTAAGCTTATCGGCATATTTATCTGTTTTAAAACCTAATACTTTTAATAAATCATGCTCCTGCGAGTGCTCGGTCTGGCCCAGATCGGTCACCAGGTCGTAGGCCAGAAAATCAAGTTTTCTTTGGGCGGCTAACGCCGGATTCAACTGCCGAATACTGCCCGCCGCGGTGTTTCGGGGGTTGGAATACTCGGCCAAGCCCCTTTTTTTCTGCTCGCGGTTTATTTTTTCAAAAACCGATTTGGTCATAAAAACCTCGCCCCGCACCTCCACCTCGCCCGATTTTACAGTTTTGATAACCCTAGCCGGATCCAAACCGATATTTTTAATTTCCGATTCCTTGGGCTCGCGCAAGCGCAAGGGTATGGCTTCTATCGTTTTTAGGTTTTCGGTCACATCTTCTCCGGTCTGGCCGTCTCCGCGTGTAGAACCGATCGTAAAAATGCTTGTGGTATATACAAGCGAGACCGCGAAGCCGTCTATTTTTAACTCGCCAAAAAATTCCAATTTTTCATTGGGCGCGAGTTTAGAAATTCTACCGATCCAATCGGTAAATTCGCCCTCATCAAACACATCTTCCAGCGACAGCATCGGGGCGCGGTGCGGAACTTTTTTAAAAAACGGCAGGGTCTGGCCGCCCACTCTTTGGGTGGGCGAATCGGGAGTGACAAGTTTGGGAAATTGCCCTTCCAAGCGGGCTAATTCATGTTTGAGCGAATCCAAAGCCGCGTCCGAAATTTCGGGCTTGTCCAGGACATGATAAAGATAGCGGTGATGGTTAATCTCCGCTTTTAACTTTTCTATTCTGTTTTTGGCTTCTTTCCTGTCGTCCATACGGCTATCGGACTAATAACTGGCCTCCAGCGACCGTTGGGCAGATCTATAAGTTCCCTTGCCGGATACCCAAGCGTTATTACAATCGTTGGTACAAGACCCGCCCGAAGCATCGGCCATACAAACATCGTACCTGGCTCCGTTGCCGATGTCCAAAACGGTAAAATTGGCCGGCGAAGGGTAAGGAATTTTATTAGAGCAAGCATAGAACATTTTTTCCATACCCGCGTCGGCCGCGAATATGGCTAAGGTAGAATCGGTTACCAGCCGGGTTATGCCTGTTTCGCCAGTAACCAAAACCGCGATGCCCATAGCCGTAGCCATGACCGTGCCTAAAAGCACCATGGTTATTAGTAAAGCGATACCTTTTTGATCTAGTGTCTTCATTGTATTTGGAGATTTCGGGGAGTTACGGTTGTTTGTAAATTAGCAATGCTTTCCGTGCTTGCTGCGCCTTGCGCGTTTTTTAATGAAATAGATATCGTAACCTTGGGCTGAATATTATCAGTGCTGCCGTTACCTTGCACTATAAAAGTTAGACCTTGAACCGAAACATTGCTGGAACTCAAAGCCACTGTATTACCGCCCACACTTTCCTTAACCTGGCTGTTGTCCAAAACATATGTTGTTACTCCTTTAGTAGGATGATTGACGGTTAATGTTGAACCCGTGCCGTTGCCCGTTACAATCACACTTTGTCTAATTGATCGGCCCATGGTTTCCAAAACATAGCGGGCGTTGTCCAAAACATCCTGATTGTTTACATTTTTTCTTTGCGAGCCGACGCTGCTTACAAAAATGGAACTGACCACGGTTACCACCGTGGCAAAAACGGCAATAGCCACGATCAACTCCACCAAGGTGAATCCCCGATCATGAAACCTGGAACATGAAACACGGGACATATCCAAGGTTCTGGTTTTTGTTTTTTTAGATGTTGTATGCTTCATGATTTATGCTCTATGTTACATGCCTTTACTTCCAATCATACAAATGATCTATAACGGTTATGTTTTTATTAATGCCTCTTTCCCGCCATTCCACAATGCTTTTCACCTCCAAATAATCCACATTCGTGCCGGAGATTGCTTCCGATTTAGTGGCAAGTTCAATATGCCGTTTAAAAGTAGTATTGCAAGCGCCATGTCTGTAAAGAGTTCCGTTCCAGTTTAAGCACCAGCTATCTTGGTTGGCGTTTTCGGTCATAAACGGCTCGTCGTAATTAACCAAACCGTTATTGGTGTCGCCCAAACCGCTTCTCCATCCGGGATTGCTGGGGTTCAGCCAGTTAGTATCGCGGATGTTTCGCACCAGCTCTACGCCTTCTTCGGCCAAATGAGCCGCTATCACCCGGTCTTTTAAAACTCCGGCTTGCGAGGCGCTTTTGGAAAGCAACACCAAAGAACCCACAAAACCCACCGAAATAACCCCCATGGCCACAATGGCTTCCACCAAAGTGAATCCCCGATCATGAAACCTGGAACATGAAACACGGGGCATATCCAAGGTTCTGATTTTTGTTTTTTTAGATGTTTTATGTTTCATGTTCTATGATCCATGTTTTATGACTTATTGCACGCTGACGGCTCCCCCGCCGGTTATGTAAATATTCTGGCACAAAGAAGATCTCTTGGACCCGCAAACAGTAATGGTGCCGTTGGCGGAAACAGAACCGTTAATATAGATATCGGGATTGGGCGGCGCAAAAAATATCTGCATGGGGTTATCAGAGGGGATCAGATTACTTATTTCGGAAACATTAAAGGTGTACGATGAGACGATCGGCTCGCCGGCGTCGTATGTTTTGTCTCCATCGCAGTCACCCACTAAAAGATACCTGTCTGGCGCGTCCGTATATAAAATTATACCAAAAGGCACTACTTTTATCCCGCCTTGGGCGCCGCAATCCTGGGTGGTGGAGGATGTCGCAAAATTCTGGGCTTTTCTGATGTCCTGCGCCAAGCGGCGGACTTCTAAAATAAGTTTGCGCTGATCCGAACCCTGGTTTTGCCCCAAAATAACAAACGCCGACATAAAGCCGATAATGCCAATGATGACAACCAGCTCAACAATGGTAAACCCAGCACGCGAATAACGCGCCTCCGTCCTTTGGACTACGGCAACACGAAAGTGCCCACGCGAATTTTCATTCGCGTCATTCGCACGCATTCGCATATTGGTGTCGCGTTTGTTCATATTCCGTACAGTTCCAAAATCCTGTAACCCCAAATATAGGCCAACCAAGCGCCGGTGATCAGGAAGGGCCCAAAAGGTATCTGGCTTTTAAATGTGACCTTTTTAAAAAGAATTAGACCAATACCGACAACCGCTCCTGTAATGTATGCCGCGAACAGCCCCAAAAAACCTAGAGGCCAACCCAGCCATAAACCCAATAAAAAACCCAACTTAGCATCGCCTCCGCCCACCCATTTACCCTTAGAAAACCGATGCATCAAAAAGAAAAAAATAAAAATCGCCAAGCCCGTCAAAAAATCATTTTTGATATTTCCCCTAAAAAACCAGAACTTGGCCGCAAGCACCCAGATCAGTCCGGCCGCAACCAGAACATCGGGAATTATTAAAAACCTAAAATCGTAAATAAAAATTAAAAATGTCGCCAAAAAAACTCCTGCTAAAAAAACACCCTCTTCGGTACTTCCGGAATACTTGAAAATAAGAAGAATCGCGAGTCCGAAA
>JACPHE010000046.1 GCA_016188765.1 Parcubacteria group bacterium
ATGATTTCTTCTTTAACCCTTTTGACCGCCCAGGTTTCGTTGGAACCCTTGCCCGCCAGTTCCCCTGGGATGTTTTGCGGATGAACAGTGACTAAAAATTTTAAAAATTTTTGGGCGTATTTTTCTTTTAAAATTTGGGCAACACGGCTAGGTTCTTCTCCGCCCCGTTCTTCTAAAGCCAAAACAACAATCATTTTCTGCTGGTCATATTTTGAATTCGCGAGCGCCCTAAAGGTCGGCTCCACCACCTCCAGGGGTTCTTTATACATGGGCAAGATTACCAAATGCCAGTATTCCTCCCAATCGGCGCGTTCTTTTAATTTAGCCCACCAGTCAACTTTTAAATTCTGGCTCATCCGTTTATAACCGGAACGCAAATGAAAGGAAAGATAAACAACCTTGACCAGCCAATAAACATCAAAAAGAATTATGAAAACGGCCACGGCGGCCGGCAAATACATGGAAAGCAAAACCAAGCCAATGAGCGTGCCCCAAGCCAAGACCCCGGGCATTATTTCTAAAGCCCGATAAACTCTTCTATCTTTTGTGTTGGTGATTTCGGCGGCGCGTCCAACGCGCAAATACCATTTGGTATCCATATATGTATCAGCAGATAATATAGCAGTGCTTGATTATATTGTAAAAAATAGGTAAAAATAAGCATGGCCCTATCGTCTAGTTTGGTCTAGGACACCACGCTTTCAATGTGGTAACACGGGTTCGAATCCCGTTGGGGCCGCTATGATCCGCAAGGAGAGCCGGGGGCTCTCCGAGCGGAGCATTATTAGCGTTCCCAAAAGGGATGAGAAAGGCGCAGGCGCGACGGCGCCGAGCCGGGGTCGCGGAAATTTTCAGCAGAAAATTATCCGTGACCGAATCCCGTCTTGGAATCACCAAAGTTCGGTCCTGGTTTAGATATCTTAATCTTATGAAAATCCTCGCGATAGAAACCAGTTGCGATGAAACTGGCTTAGCTTTAATTGAAGGAAAAGGTGACCAAATAAATGTATTGGCAAATTTGGTGTCTTCGCAAATTGAAACCCACCGGCCTTACGGCGGCGTGGTGCCCAATTTAGCCAAACGCGAACATCAAAAAACTCTGCCATTGTTGTGGCAACAGTTACAGGCGACATGTGACATGGGACAAGTTCCCGACCTGATTGCTGTGACAAACGGCCCGGGTTTGGCGCCGTGTTTGTGGACTGGTGTAAATTTCGCGCAGGAATTGGCTAAGAAATTAAATAAACCACTCGTGAGCATAAATCATCTCAAGGGTCATATCTATGTGGCTCTTTTAGAGCCACAAATTTCGAATTTCGAATTTCGAATTTCTAAACAAGCTCTAAACTCTAAATCCAAAAAACTAAACGAATTAAAATCGCAATTCCCCATATTATCTCTAATCGTAAGTGGCGGGCATACACAACTAGTGTATTCAAAAAGATTAGGCCACTATGAAATCATCGGTGAAACATTGGACGATGCCGCGGGCGAGGCCTTTGATAAAGTGGCCAAATTGATAGGGTTGGGCTATCCGGGCGGGCCGGAAATTTCCAAACTCGCCATCAAGGGTAACCCTTTGCGATTTAATTTGCCTCGGCCGATGTTAAATTCCAAGAATTTCGATTTTTCTTTTTCGGGCTTAAAAACCGCCGTACTGTATTTAGTGAAGGGTATGACGCCAGAACATAATAAACCCCTAAAACTAACCCAAAAAAACAAAGCCGACCTCGCCGCTTCTTTTGAGCAAACCGTGGTTGATGTTTTAGTTTCTAAAACCATCGCCGCCGCCAAAGAATATAATCCCAAAACCATCATCCTCGGCGGCGGAGTGGCAGCTAATCAAAACCTAAGAAAAACACTAAAACAACATACTGACAAACTTGAGAATATAAGGATGATATTGCCAGACCCAAAACTCACCACAGATAACGCCCTCATGATCGCCCTCGCCGCCTTCGCGGAGATTAAGTTATTGAAACCTCTCAAAAACCCCGCCGACCTCAAAGCCGAGCCAAATTTAAGATTAGATCAGAAATAAATTAAATAATTTTTCAATATACTCATTTCCATACGATCGTGAAAAAAAGAGTATATGTAAATCGGGGTATCGGAAAATAATAAAAAGCCCCGTACCGTTTTCTGGCACGAGGCGATCTATCGAAATCGAATTCGATAGATTAAGCAGGCATACAAATAACCCCTCCACACATAAACATCGGAGCAAAATAATCTTTGCCCCCATAGCTGGTATAAAACATATGCTCCTGTTGCTTTTCCCGCCACCCGAGATACTTGGCTCGTGAGAACCTGATTGGCTCACCTGCCTGGGGTACCCCATTGATGCGGCGCTCCAAAGGAATCGTCTCCGCTGGAGGAACAAACACATACCACCGATCCTTGACCAAATCGGCACCCGCCGCCCGATTTTTCTCCTTTTCTTCGGGCGTCAATTCATCAAAACTCTTGCCTACCATATAAATCCTCCTTTTTATAGGTACAATCCAGACCTGTTTATTTAAGTATAATACGATAATGATTCTGTGTCAAGTCCACAGTTCTGCTGACAAATGTTAAGCTGAAAGATATGCTCGGTAACACTCCCCCCAACGATGAACTAAATAAACCCTACAACCCCAAAAACCACGAGGAAAAGATTTATAAGATGTGGGAAGAGCCGGGTTATTTTAATCCTGACCGGTTGCCGGTCGGCGCGGATCAACGCGGAAACGAACGCGGACCCGCTTCGCCTAAGCTCCAGCGCCCGCTCCGACTCGTCGGAGACGAGGCGAGAGGCGAGTCAACGCGGAAAACTTTTTGCATCACCATGGCGCCGCCGAATGTGACGGGTTCTTTGCATATGGGCCATGCCCTGGGATATACCCTGTCCGATATTTTGGTTCGGTTTAAAAGAATGCGGGGTTTTGAAACCCTGTGGCTCCCCGGCACCGACCACGCCGGCATCGCCACCCAGAATGTGGTGGAAAAAGAACTAAAAAAACAAGGCGTATCACGCCATGATTTGGGACGGGAAAAATTTTTGGAAAAGGTCTGGGAATGGAAAGAAAAATACGGCCATACAATTATTGACCAGTTAAAAAAACTAGGCGCTTCGGCCGATTGGTCGCGCTTGCGCTTTACCATGGACGAGGGCTATGTCAAAGCGGTAGAGACGGCCTTTAAGCATTACTACGACAAGAGTTGGATATATCAAGGCGAAAGGGTTATCAACTGGTGCCCGCGCTGCGCCACATCCCTTTCCGATTTGGAGGTGGAATATAAAGAGGAAAATGCCGAGTGGTTCGAAATCAAATACGGTCCGCTGGTGATCGGAACCGTAAGGCCGGAAACAAAACTGGGCGATACCGCCATAGCCGTAAATCCGCAAGATCCCCGATACAAAAATTTAATCGGCCAAGAACTGGAAATAGAAACGGTTTTGGGTCCCGCAAAAATGAAAGTTGTGGGCGATCCTAAAGTAGATATGGAATTCGGCACCGGCGCCATGAAGGTTACACCGGCTCACGACGCCCACGACTTTGAATTGGCGGAAAAAAATAATTTGGAAAAGAAGCAAGTGATCGGCCCCGACGGCCGAATGACGGCGCTCGCCCAAAAATACGCCGGTTTAACGGTTAAAGAAGCCCGCAAGCAGATTGTGGCAGACCTTGAGAAGAAAAACTTATTGGTTAGCCGCAAACCTTATTTGCACAACATCGCCGTCTGTTACCGCTGCGACACCATCATTGAACCGCTTCTTTCCAAACAATGGTTTTTAAAAATGAAGGAACTGGCCCAAACCGCGTCTGACGCGGTAAAAAACGGGCAAATCAAATTTCATCCTCATAATTTTGCCAAAACATATTTTGACTGGCTGGATAACATCCGCGACTGGACAATTTCACGCCAAATTTGGTGGGGGCATAAAATTCCCCTGGATGGAGTGAGTGATGTTTTAGATACCTGGTTTTCCTCGGCTTTATGGCCATTTGCCGCTTTGGGCTGGCCCAAAAAGACCAAGGATTTGGAAAGGTTTTACCCTACCAATGTTTTAACCAACGACCGGGGTATCATAAACTTGTGGGACACCCGCATGATTTTTTCGGGTTTAGAATTTATGAATGAAAAACCGTTTTCCAATTTGATTATTCACGCCACTGTGATGACCCGCGAAGGCAAAAGAATGTCTAAGTCGTTGGGCACCGGCATTGACCCGCTGCAATTGATAGAAGAGTATGGCGCTGATGCGACGCGCTTCGCTTTAATTTGGCAGACCATGGGCGGGCAGGATATTAAATGGCAGCAGGAATCCTTGGTGGCCGGGAAAAAATTTATGAACAAAATCTGGAACGCCACTCGTTTCGTCCTTCAGCGAACCGGAAATTCGAAGTTCGAAGTTCGAAGTTTGAAACAAACACAAATTTCGGAAAACAAAGATGTAATAAACAAGTTCGATGTAACCAAAAAAACCGTAACCGATTTAATAGAATCCTACGAGTTTGGACCGGCATTGCATCTGCTTTACGACTTTTTTTGGCACGATTTTTGCGATAAGTATCTGGAACAAACCAAGAAACTAAACGACGAGGAAACCGGTAGTACCCTGCTTTATGTTTTGACCGGTTCACTGAAACTCCTGCATCCTTTTATCCCCTTTATCACCGAGATATTATGGGGAAAACTGCCTGTCCCCAACAAGAAATTTCTAATAATAGAATCGTGGTAAAATGATTCTATGCTTATCGGGTTCATCGCGCTTGGGATCTTGCCCAGCATAATTTGGCTTTCCATATATTTGCGGGAAGACGATCACCCCGAGCCCAACAGGTTTATACTCAAAATTTTTTTCTTGGGGGCATTATTCGCGCCGGTGGCCGCGGGTATTGAATTTTTGCTTATCGGCGCGACCAGAAACCTAGATCTGCCCCGCGTCCTGGCAAACTTTCTGGTTTTTTTCTTTTTTATCGGGGTGGTGGAAGAATACTGCAAGTACCTGGCCGTGCGGCTGGGAGTGGAAAGAAAATTGGTCTTTGACGAACCGACGGACGCGATGGTATACTTGATCATATCCGGTTTGGGTTTTGCGGCCCTGGAAAACACTTTGGCACTTTTTCACTTTACCGACTGGAGCGAGATAGGCCTGATGGGCCAGGCGGTTGAAATCGCGGCACTGCGTTTTTTAAGTTCTACCCTGCTTCATGTTCTGGCCTCGGCTATTGTTGGTTTTTATTTGGCCAGAAGCCATTTCTTTAAAGAAAAGTGGGCTGTAGCCAAAGGAATTTTAATCGCCGGCTTTTTGCATGGCGCGTATAATGTTTTGACCTTATCTTCAAACAGTTTTCAAAAGATAGTTCCTACTCTCGCGGTTATTATTCTTTTGGGTGGGATGGCCGTGGCGGTAAATATGCTTTTTTATAAACTAAAAAAAGATTTCTTTAGGTAACACAATGCCAATATACAAATCTGTGCGAATGACACGAATAAATACACGAATTAAAAATATTTGTGTTCCCATTCGTATAATTCGTATGCATTCGTAGATTAGTATCGCACTTATGGCAAAAAGATCATTTTTTCAATTGGTTACCGGCCGTGAACCGGAAAACGAAGAAGATGAATACGAAAAAAGATATAGGGATATCTTGGCCGCGGCTCAAAATGCGTCTTCCAGAAACCAGATCAAAACCGAATTGCCCGTTGTAAAACAAGACGGTAAGAAAAATATAAAAATTAACGCCGAACCAGAGGCAGAAGAGGAGTTGTCTTCGGAAAACATGGCGGAAGAGGGCCAGCTGACCATTGATGTGTATCAGACCCCGGAGGAAATGGTTATAAAATCAACCATCGCCGGCGTGCGGCAAGACGATTTGGATATAACCATCGCCACCGATATGGTAACCATACAGGGCGTGCGCCGCAAAGATGAAAGCATTTCGCCTGAAGATTATTATTACCAAGAACTCTATTGGGGTCCGTTTTCCCGTTCGGTGATTCTGCCGCAAGAGGTAGACACCGAAAGCGCCAAGGCCGCCCTAAAAGATGGGATTTTAACCATCCGCCTGCCCAAATTTGAAAGGGGGCGAACCAAGAAACTAAGAATAAATTCGGCCTAGAATTTCAACAATAGAACCCCTGATGTTGCAGTCGGGGGTTTTTGATATCATAATATGAATCTGATAATGGCCGTGTAGCCAAGTAGCAAGGCAAGGGTCTGCAAAACCCTTATACGCGGGTGCAATTCCCGCCACGGCCTCAAGGAAACGGTCCAGTGGTGGAATTGGTTTACACGCACGACTTAAAATCGTGTCCCGAAAGGGATGTGGGTTCGACTCCCACCTGGACCACAAAATAGGTTAAATATTCATGACAATAAAATAAAACTCTTATAAATAAAACCTCAACCTATTTTTGAGTGTTTTATTTTTGATTAACCTTGACCGAAATGGAACAAAATCTACCCACCCACATCGCCGTTATTCCAGACGGCAACCGCCGTTGGGCCAAAACCAGAGGCCTTGATCCTTGGATCGGCCACCACCACGGCGCCCAAACAGTAAAAGAAATTATTAAAGAATCATTTAATGCCGGCATAAAATATTTTACTTTCTGGTCGATGTCTGAAGATAATATCAAGAAGAGAAGTCCATTAGAGGTAGCCTTCTTGTTTAAGTTGATCAAAAAGGCCTTCGGCGATTTTGAAAAAGACAGTTACACCCACGACAATGAAATAAAAGTTGATTTTTTAGGTTCCTGGGAAACATTGTTTCCAGAAGATGTTAAAAGGGTTCTTTATCGCGTTAAAGAAAAAACAAAAAAATACAGCAAACATTTTCTTACTTTTATGATGGCCTACGACGGCCGTTCGGAAATGTTGCAGGCCTTGGAAAAAATATCTAAAAACAATCCTGTGACTCAAATCACACCCGAACTTTTAAAAAATAATTTACTGACGGCGGAGTTGCCGCCGGTGGACTTGGTGGTTCGCACCGGCGGCGAGCCCCATTGGAGCGCCGGCTTTATGATG